>JAIUMW010000098.1 GCA_022565365.1 Oceanicaulis sp. | reverse complement strand
TTGCCATTGCCCCAGAAAACATAGATCTATCCGATTTGGGCAACGTCAACGCGACAAGCCCAGGCACCGGGCAAATTCTCCGTTGGAATGGCACTAATTGGGTGGCAAGTAACGAAACCGCAGCACCAGGAGGAGGCGAAGCCAACGACGGAAGCAACCTGGGCACAGGTGCAGAGCTCTACAAAGACAAGAGCGGGGCAACATTGCAATTCCGCACACTCAAAGGCGACAGCTCCAACGGATATGCGCCAGTTCGAGTACGACAACAAGGCGATGAGATATTGTTCGATGTGCAAATGTCACTCATTAATATCTTAGAGCTTAACGGCATTAATGGCAGCAATGCAGCCGATGGCCGCATCATCGTTTGGGATGGAGCAAACAACCGCTTCGAGTTTGCGAGTTATACCCCGGGAGAAGCCAACACGGGCGGCAATGTAGGAGGAGCCGCTGAAGTTTTCAAAGAAAAAACAGGCACAACCTTGCGTTTACGCTCACTTGAAGTTATTGACGAGCTTGACTTGGTAATAGAGCAGTTGGCCAACACCTTACGCTTTAGCGTAGGTAATAGAGTGGCCAAGAAGGATATTCCAGTTTCAAGGTTAGAATCAGATATGTTGATCAATGCCACTGCGTTTGCTTTGGGCTCACAATACGAAATACCACTAGCCTTCGGCACCTTGGCTATGGTTACCGATAGCAACACCAATAGAAACATAGTGGTAGATCTTGCCACCACCGATACCATCCCCGATGGTTTTGTGGTAGAGATTTTCAATTTTGGCGATGGCGAGGTAAATTTTGTAGCACAGAATGGTGTCCAGTTTTTCGCCACCGGCACTACCCTAGCAGACGCCTACACCAGCGCCACGTTGCATTACATGGGGCAAAATGAGAACAACTTAGTTCACGAATTCAAAATAGTGGGGGCCTTGTCATGATAGGATTTGGTAGTATTGCGAATCAGAAGGTTGGGGGTGTTGTGCCGCCTGTTGTGCAGTATTTGTTGGATATGTTTCCTGGTGCTGTATATGCCAAAAGCCTTAGAAAGCTTGTTTCTAATGCAGGTGCAATTACAAGAGTCAGAGAAACCCTTAATGATAATGAAGACGATTTCTTGGCAAATCAGATTTTAAACATCCCTGGTTATACAGGCGCTAATAACGGCGCAATTGTTAATTTATATGGGCAAACCATAAATGACAATGGGTCATCTCAATCAATTATTACTAGACAACCCTTAATTGTTGATAATGGCACTTTGGTAACTTCCAATGGTTTTCCAGCAATATCATTTGTTGGTGGAGGAAAAAGCCTTCTTAACCCCACGATTATAATTCCACAACCTTACACATTATTTGCTGTTTTAGAAATCAAAAACATTAGTGGGTTCAAGGAAATACTAGGAACAAGCAATACTAACTATATTTTAGGGCAAAACAATAATGTTATATTAGTGAGGTTAGGTGGCGGAGGACAAGCATACAGCGTAGGACTTTCAGTAAATCAGCGACTCATTGTTTCCGTTGTAGCAGATGATATAAATACCACTGTGCAAGTAAATAATGAAACACCCCTAAATACGGGAATAACTCCTGGAACTGCGGGTATTGAAGGATTATCAATTTCTAGAAGAAATGATTGGGATGGTTTATTCTTAGAAGCCGTTATTTTTGAAGGGGACCAGACTTCTAATAGGTCGGCTATCGTTAATGAATTAAACACTTACTATAATGTTTATTAAGATACTTCCAATTACAAATTACACAGCAGCAGATCGAGTAAAGGCGTTCAGCGCTGGGTTGTTTGAGATTAGCCGACCAAAACAAATAAGGTCAGCAAATGATGTGAGTAATTATTTATTTGGATGGCAATTACACCCAACGAAAGATGAAGCGGTTTTAATCGCAGATCCAAGCTACATTATACGAGTGCATCCGCAGAATGACCTTACGGAGTTGTTGGCATTGTTACCCGATTTATTGGAAGCAGAAAAATCAAGCATAGCAGCATTTATATCACAAAGCCAATCTTTTCCATTTGGCCTAATCCTGCCTGGAATTACCGAGTATCTATCGGAGCAGGAATACAATTCAATCTACAATAATATTAATCCATGAAAAACCTAAAATCCCTCGCCATCAACCTGCTGTTGTACATTGTTGCGCTAGTCCTCATTGTACCGCTCACCCTCATTAATCTATTGGCTGTGGTAGTGATCTATCGTAAAAATGGCCTGTTGAAAACGCTGTCAAGCTATTTTTTAGAAACGGCCATAGACATAGATCGTGTTGGGAATCGAATCCTGTGAACGCTTTGGAATATGACGTTGCGCAAAGACGGTGGCCACGAGTTTGGCGATATTAATGAGACCATCAGCAGCGCATTAGGTCAAAACAAACGTTTGGGAAAACTCTCAAAAGCAGGGTGTGTACTCTGTAAAATCCTGCATTTTTTTGACCCTGATCATTGTGAGAAATCTGCACCTGCACAAATTGTTGAAAACCCTGTAAGAAAAAAAGAATAAATTAGTTCTTATAAGTGATTGATTAATTATAATTTTACGCTTATGAAGGAACTTATCTCATTCCCGTTTCGCAAACACCTTTCGAAGTACCTATTCGAAATTTGCCGCAATGAAGTCATTGAGACGGACGAAGGGTATTACAAACATTTGGATATCGATCTACGCAGCCCAGAGGGGCTATTCTTGAGGGCATTACTGAAGAAAAACCCCTACCCTGCCAAGTTGAAAGAGCCGCGAAAAGGTTTCCGGTTCACTATTCGCATTCCAAAATTCAGCAAAGAGTATTTTCATCAATTAGAAGATGGCCGCTATTCTGATTTGGTGATTGATGAAAAAACGGCTGATGTGATAGAGAAGTTTTTCGAATCGCGCTTCCGTGATCATTTCATCAGTTTTGTATCTGGAGTGGTCCATGGTAGCGGTGCCAAACGCAACTCGCTCAAAAATGCCATTCTCTACTTTATGGAGGCCTACAATGTGCACGAAGTGTACACCTATGATCAGTTGGTGAAAGTATACGAACGTTCGAAAACTCCACTGAAAAAATCCATTTACGACAAGACCAAAGAGGCCTACGCCATAAAAAGTGACTAAAGCCAACGTAAAGCCCTAAAAACCAACACAATAAAAAAAAGTAGGTTTAAAGGGGTTTCAAAACCTTAAATCTGTAAGAAAACAGCTAAAAACCCCCGTTTCACTCGTTGATTCGGGGGTTTCCCTTTTCTTAACGGATTTCTTTCGTCCTTTTCGCAGGTAACGCGCAGAAATATTTTGCGTGTATGAAATTTCAATCTCTCATACATGCCATGAAGCGCGAACCTTGGATGGTGGCGCCTGACTTCGAAAAGGCCTATTTGCAGCACTTGATTGCCCTGGCAACAGCTGAAACTAGCGGAGAAGAAAAAACACCGCAAAGCTATTACAAGGTAATAGATGCCAACGGCAATCGCTACTTCAGTGGCGACAATTACAAAAATGGCGTAGCCATTATTGAGGTGATTGGCCCCATGATCAAGTATGGCAATTGGTGGTACTACGGTGCTAATGAGTGGTCCTTCTTCATTCAGAAAGCGATGCAAGACCCCAATATTGCGGGCGTCGTCATTGTAATGGACACTGGTGGCGGTCAAGTGAGCTCGCTCAACGCATTAGACCAGGCATTGGAAGGCCGCACCAAGCCGGTACTCACCTTAGCCGACAATGCACTTTCAGCCGGTTACTGGCTAGCAGCATCTACCGATCACATTATGGCCAATGACACGCTTTCTGGAGAATTCGGAAGCATTGGTGTGCTCATGTCGTGGATGAGCTACGAAAAGTATTTTGAAAAAATGGGCATCGAGGAAGTCGCTGTGTACAGCGATTTGAGCTCGGACAAGAACAAAATATGGATGGAAGCGCAAAAAGGCAACTACAAGTTGCTCAAAGAAAAAGTACTCAATCCATTAGCCGAGACTTTCAGAAATCATGTCACCACCAAGCGCACGGGTATCGATCCAAGCGCCAAGGGTGTGCTTACAGGCGACACCTTCGGAGCCGAAAAAGCGCTTGATTTGGGCATGGTCGACAGCATCGGCAACATGTCTAAGGCTGTGAAAACAGTGCTTGGACTATCAGCAGTGTATCAATTCAATAATAATCAATAACCAATCATTCTTATGTTTAAGAAAGTGAAAATGATGGTGCTAGCCTTTCTCGGCTTATCGGCATTGCCGGTAAAAGACGGAAAGATAGACCTTAGCGAGGAGCAAACAACAGCCCTCAACGACTTGAAAGATGGCTTTGCGGAGGCGTTCATCCAAAAGGCCAACGAGGAACTCGATGCGCAAGCAGAGCTCAACGATGCGCGTACGCAGCTTCAGAACTTATTGGCCGAGGCCGACGATGCGGATTTATTCGCTGAAGATGGCGGAGGCGATGAGGACGAAGACGAACAAGGCGATGGTAACGGTGGTGCATCTGCATCTAGCAACCCAAAGCCAGACCTCATGAAATTGATTAATACGGCCACGGCCAAAATCAACGACATGGAAGCGAAGCTCAACATTCTTCAGAATGAAGATGAGCCCGACCCAGCCTTAAAGCTTAACCAACAAAACCCCAAACCTGTGAAACTACAACACAGCAAAACGCACTTGTTTGCCTCTGGGCAATCATTCGATGCGTTAGATGGTCGCCCCTGGAACCAGCGCGCCTATGAAATGAGCACTCACGGTAAGTCTAACGTAGGCGCTACCGACTGGAGCAATGCCGTAAACATTCAGCGAGTTAATGAAGATTTCGGAGCCTACTGGGCTATCAACCGCAATGAGATTTTAGATATCATGCGCGACATGCGCGGATTACCCGCTAACTGGAGCACCATCTCTAATGTAGATGATGAAATCCGTTATGCGGCCATCTTGAGTGAAGAAATCACACAAGCCAGAAAGCGCGGTTGGTTGCCCAAAAACCTCCAAAAGGTAATTCCCTTAGTTGGAAAAGTGTTCCCTGTACAAATCGACATTGAGTTTGACGGGTTTGAATTGCAACAAATGGAAACCAGCTGGATGAACACTTGGAACCGTGAAGGTTCACAGCCCTTTAAGGCTTCTTTTGTGGCATTCCTAATGCGTAAATTACTGGAGAAAGCCCGCGAAGAGGACAAGATTTGTGCTGTACGTGGCGTACATTTTCCAAATCCAGACACAAAAAAGCCTGGGCCGTTCATCAACCGTAGCAATGGTGTATTGAAGATTCTTTTAGATCAGATGTACAAAACCTACAAGCCGTTCAAGCAATTGGGAAAACCCACAACTACGAATATCGTAGATTACGTAAAAGCCATGTGCGAAGGTATTCCTGAGGAAAAGCGCAACATGCCAGGCTTGTATTTGTACATGTCGCCAACTTGGAGACGTCGCTACTATGAGCGTAGAAAATTGGAAGACGGCTTGATGCCAACGTATGATCCCAATTTGTCAACGGTTGAGAGCTTCCCAAATATTCGCTTGGCGGAGATTGACTACCTAGACGGATATGACTTCTTCTTCATTACTACCAGTGACAACATTAAGTTATTGGAGAATGTAAGCACAGAAAAAGCGCTTATGAAAATGGAGGCGTTGAAGCGCCAGTACTTCGTAATGGGAGATTACAAATTCGGTGCCCATGTAGAAGTTACCGGTACACAATGGGAAAAAGGTGTTATTCCAGATTTCAACCACCAGATTGTATGGAGTAATGAAGTGCCTATCTTGCACGATGTGAGTGTTCCAGTAGAAAATAATGCTACCGAACTCAGCGCAAAGTATCACTTTGTGTTGCTCTTGGGTGAAAATACCGAAGCAACGTCCATCACCAACATCAAAGATGCAAAGCCGGGGCAAACCATCATCCTCAAAGGAAATGGCAGCACCCATGCGAGTACCATTGCCAACGGTGGCAACTTCGACCTTACGGGAAATATCACCCTTTCCGAGGGCGTTACCTTGACACTTTTTGTCAAGCCTGATGGCAAGTTCGTAGAAATTAGCCGCTCAGAGGTTACTGGTTCAGCTCAAGTAGTTGTGAACCTAGATCCTAATGCAACCACAGCTGATGCCAATGATGGAACGTATTTCATCACAGGCACCAACACCGGAGCCACCAACATCACTGACATCCTGAATGCAGTAGATGGTGAGCAATACACCATCGAGGGTGGTGGCGGAACTCCAAACGCAACTACAGTCAACAAGACTGGCAAGTTTGCGCGTATAGCGAGCAACAAGACGTTGACTGATGGTGCAACCATCACGGTAATGTACTTGGCGGCAACCGATGAATTCATCGAAATCGCTAGATCATAATCCACGGCCTGCCTACACAAGTGGGCGGGCCTTTTTTCCAATCATTAAAAGTTTTTGAAAAATGTCATATATAAAAATCAATGTTGCGCGCCCTAATGGCAACCCCGGAGCTGGTGGCAACAAGCGCGACTACATCACAGTCATTGATGCTGATGATATCGCCGTATATCCACAGCGCAATAGTAAGGGCATTGTGATAGAAGATAGCATCGTAATGAAGTCGGGTAAATACGCCATCAAGGTGTACGGTACTACTTCTACAATGGAGGGAACGACAGCCACAGAGGGCGAACAAGATGGCCGTGGCTTCATGCCACAATTTGCCTTCAAGCACCCGGGCGACCAGGAAGAGATTTTGGAATTCATCCAGACCCACACCAACAAGAACCTGATTATAGGCGTACACAAGTGCTCTACAGGTGTCACCCGGTTATATGGTGAGCGTTGCGCTCCTATGCAGTTGCAGGTAACATCAACGGACAACAACACGGAGAACACGCAGATGCTCACGTTCATCAGCGACACCAAAAGTCCAGCGGTGCCGGCTATCTACAAGGGTACATTCACCTATGACGAACCATTGGCCATCATTCCTGCAGATGAAGACGAGCCCAATGTGGCGGCTGGAAGTGGTGAATACCAATTGAGCGACAACACAGCACCCACAGCCATTACAGGCTTGCAAAACGCTGTTGACGGTGGTATCTATCGCATGTTAGGTAGTGGCGGCAGCAATCCATCCACCATCGCTGCAAGTGCTACGTTTATTCTGAAGGATGGCGTCAGCTACACAGCTGCTGCTGGATCAAGCATTACGCTTAAGGCGTTTAAGACAGGCGCATCTAGCTTTGTTTTCATAGAACAAAGCCGCGACTAACCAATCAGTAGCGAGCAATAAAACGCAAGCGAAAGAAATCCCGAGGTATATACTTCGGGATTTTTTATATATTTGCGGTCTATTACTTTTATACTTGTTTTAAAGTTTATTAGTTATTATTTGAACATGCTGCATCCTCACGGGTGCAGCTTTTTTTTGTCGTCCTTTTTGGTAGCGTGTACACGTTTTAGTTTGGCTGAAAATCATAATTATGAAACAGCAAGTCATCCAGTACCTGAAAAGCGACCGCAGCTACAACACTGCAATCAAGCTACTCAACACCATTAAGGGAGTGCCTATGGCACTTGTGGCGCGAGCCAACCGAACCCCAGAGAGCGCAGATTTTCACGCGCAAATCAATTATTCCATCTGTAAGGCCGTAGGCATTCAAGAGCGCGAAATGAATAGCCTTTTGGCGCAGCCATTGGCTGAAAAATCGGCTCCGGATTCTGAACCTAAAGTTTTGAAGGTAGTAAAAACCCAAGGTGAGCCGGTGGACCCCGCCAACCCTCCAAAAGAAGTAAGCCAGGGCGCAGCATTGCGTCAAGAGTTTCCCTTCTTAAACGACAAAAACTGCCCACAAGAATTCAAGATCCTGGTAGCCGATAAGCTTTCGGCCTATTACCGGTTTAAGGAAGCCCATGCCGAATTAGAAAATCTTACCGATGAAGCCTTAGCCGAAAAGGTGGAAGAAACCGTGGAAGCTTTCATTGAAAATGAAATCATCTGGAGAGAGCTCAACCACTACCGCGATACCAAATCTATCCTTGGTGAGCACCCCATTTTCAAGACCAAACAAGAGGTTGACGCCATCCACAAGCTCAATGGCACCGATTTGATCAAGCGTCGCAATGCGTTGGTGAAAAGCATCAACTCATTCAAGGCAAATATCGCGAAAGGTGATAGACCCGACTTGGATGAAAAACGTCAAGAGAGCATTGCCGAAAGGCAATATTTGTTGGACATTGTAGATGCACGTCTGGAAGGATTGAAATGAGTCTATTCGACCTAAACGAGCTGAAGCAAAAGCCTCGTGAGCCTTCGGGTTACTCTGCGTTGGAAAAATTCCTTCTAGAGCATCAAGAGGCAGTGAAAAGCATTAAGGAACTGGTGGGCAAAACCCCAAATGAGGGCGAAGCCTATTTCATTTGGTCGCTCAACAGTTTCAATGCTTTTACTTTCATCCCTTATCTGGTCGAAATTCATGGTGGCATACAAGAGCTAGTTATCTCAACGTATGGCGTGAACATGCGCATAGCAGATGCGCTATTGCGGCACATTCAAAACGGCACCGTGGAGCAAATAGAAATGCTCATTGCCGATAGTTTGAAATTCCGCATGCCCAAGGTGGTAGACCACCTGAAGGCGATATGCGAAAACCACCCACAGATAACGGTGAAATATGCCTGGAACCACTCCAAAGTAATGTTGGCGCGCTGCGGCAATCAGCATTACGTGATAGAGGGCAGCGGTAATTTCTCCGAAAATGCCCGAAATGAGCAATACATCTTCTACCAATCACAACGAATCTATGAGTTCAGAAAACAGTGCATCCAGTCTGCCATTGAGCGATGAAGAGCTAGAGCAAGTGGAACAACTTGCGGCCCTCAACTACACTACTAATGAGGTGGGGCGCTTTTTCGGTATACACCTTACAGCTTGGAAAAACGCCTACGAGGCACCGGGTAGCCGCATCAAGGCCGCGTACGAACGTGGCGACCTGAAAGCTAGAGCCACTACAGAAATGGCCATGTATGAGAATGCCGAGAAAGGTAACATTACCGCCTACCAACTATGGAAAAAAGCCTCAGACGAAAAGACGGTGGAAAACATTAAGCAACGCTTAATCAACGGAGAACTATGAATGAGATAGACGAGATTGAAGGTCACGAACTGGAGATCATAGAAAACTACATAGAGAATGGCCGTGTAGGGACTTTGCCAGAAGAGTTGTTGCAGTATCTAGATCATTTGGAGATTATCCGAGGGTTGCACCACCGAAACAAAAGCCGGCAATTCATCATTCACTTTCTTACTGGAGAGCCCTACAACCTTAGCCCCTACCTAGCGCGAAAGCGCTTTGCAGACAGCATGAATCTTTTTTACCTGGACACGAGTGTCCGGAAAGAATCATGGCGAAACATCTACGCCGAAAAGCTAGAAAAAGCCGCAATTGCCGCATTAGAAATGATGAAAACGGTCAAGGATTTGGACGTTTACAAAAATCTTCTAGTGGCTGCGGCCAATATGCGACAGCTAGAAAAAGACGACCCGGAAGAGCTCCCGAAAGAACTATTCGAAAAGCCCTTTAAGGTGTACACTTCAGATGTAGAATTATTTGTGGACATGCCGAAAACCGACCGCAAACTACTAGCCGAAATGATTGACAATTACGACATCAGCGAAATGGACAAAAAGCGGTTGAGAGAGGAAAGCGCCATTGATACACCCAAATTACGACTAGATGAGCAATCTACCCAAAAAGATACTTGAGAGTGACGATGTAGAGCTGCGTTATGCCAATTGGCTGCGCCAAGTTGTGGACATGATCAGTCCAAAGGATTTGTACTTGTACCTTGGAAGAGCTGCCGGAAAGACGACAGATTTTGTGGCTGAGCGACTTCAAGACATCGTGTACGACATGCCAGGGGCATTTATTGCCGTGGTTGCAGATACGTACATGAACGCCATGAAAAACATACTGCCTTCACTCATGGAAGGTTTAGCTCGTAAAGGCTGGATAGAAGGCATTCACTACGTGAAAGACAAACGCCCACCAGACAAATGGGGTAAGCCATACAAGCCCGTGTTTGAGTACAAACACACGATTACGTTTTTCAATGGCGTACACCTGAAAATCGTTTCTATGGATAGACCCTCTACAGGTGCCGGTGATTCATATCAGCATTTATTGGGTGACGAAAGCAAGTACCTCAAAAAAAAGAAACTCGACAAGCTCATTCCTGCCATTCGTGGGGAGTACTTGCGCTTCCATCACTCGCCCTATTATCGCGGTCGCACGTTTACTTCCGACCTTGCCAACCCAGCGGATAATGAGGATGATTGGATGATGGAAATGGCCAAAGAAATGAAGGCCGACCAAATCATTCTAATCCTTCAGGTGGCCAAGCAGCTTAACGCTTACAAACTGAAATTCCTTCAGGCCAAACAACGCGACGACAAAAAGGCCATGAAGCGCCTTCAGAAATACGTAGACAAGTGGGAAGATCGCTGGCGCAAGGTTAGA
>JAIUMW010000097.1 GCA_022565365.1 Oceanicaulis sp. | reverse complement strand
GAAGACGCCGCGCCCGAGGGCGCGCGCCCTGTGCGCCGGGTTGACCCGCACGCCCCGGCGGCGCAAGACAGGAACGGTAAACCCGATCCCATTCATCTGTCGCCGCTGGGCGCCGTCAGTGCGCCGCCGGCAGGAGCCCGTTATGAGCAAACCTGAAACGCCCTACCGCAAGCGCGCGCTGGGCGCGCGGTCTTTGAGCCCCGAAACGATGATGATGAGCTATGGCTTTGACGCCAAGCTGTCAGAAGGCTCGATCAAGCCGCCAATCTTCCAGACCTCCACCTTCGCGTTCGCCACCGCCGAAGAGGGCGCCGCCTTCTTCCGCGTCATGGGCGGGCGCTCCCAGACCGGCGACCCGGTCGAGGCGGGCCTTCTCTACTCGCGCTTCAACAACCCGAATATGGAAGTGCTCGAGGACCGGCTGACCCTGTTTGACGGGGCGGAGGACGCTCTGGTCTTCTCCTCGGGCATGGGCGCCATCTCCACCGTGATCATGGCCCACGCCCATGCCGGCGATGTGGTGCTGCAATCCACCCCGCTTTATGGCGGCACCGAGACGCTGATCCGCGCCATCCTGCCCCAGTACGGCATCAAGAGCGTGGACTTCTTCGCCGGCGCCAGCGAGGCGGAGATCAATGACGCGGTGGACGCGGCGCTGAAGCTGGGCCGCATCGCTGTGATCTTCTGCGAGACCCCGACCAACCCCACCAATGAGGTGGTGGATCTGTCCCAGATGAAGCGCCTGGCCGACGCCATTGGCGAGCGCCAGGGTCACCGTCCGCCCGTGGTGGTGGACAACACCATTCTGGGGCCCATCGGCCAGTCCCCGCTGGCCCATGGCTCGGACATCGTCGTGTACTCCCTGACCAAATATATTGGCGGGCATTCCGATCTGATCGGCGGCGCCGCCATGGGCTCGAGCGAGCTGATGCGCCCGGTGCGCAAGCTGCGCTCAGGCATGGGCACCAATCTGGATCCCAATACGTGCTGGATGCTGGCGCGCTCGCTGGAGACGGTGACCCTGCGCATGAAAGCCGCCTTTGAAGGCGCGGCGATCGTGGCCAACTACCTCAAGACCCACCCGAAAGTGGATAAGGTGCGCTATCTCGGCTTCCTGGAGCCGGGCTCGCGCGATCAGGTGGTGCATGAACGCCAGAGCGGCGGCCATCACGGCTCGACCTTCTCGTTTGACGTGGCCGGCGGGCAGGATGCGGCGTTCCGCATGCTGAACGCCCTTCAGGTGGTCAAGCTGGCGGTCAGTCTGGGCGGCACTGAATACCTGATCTGCCATCCGGGCAGCACCACCCACGCGGCGGTCGAGGAATCCCTGCGCGAGCGTCTGGGCTTCACCAGCGGTCTGGTGCGAATCTCGGTGGGCATTGAAAATCCCGATGACCTGATCGCCGATCTCGAACAGGCGCTGGAACACGCCTGAGGCTTTCCCTGCACGCTGGAGCTTGCCCATGACGGCATTGACGTTGGACACGGACGAACGCGCCGTCCTCGACTGGATCGAGGGCGAAGCGGACGCCATGGTGGACCGCGTCAAAGCCTGGTCCGCCATCAAATCCGGCAGCCGGAACGCGCAAGGCCTTGAGGCCATGCGCGCCGAACTGGAGAAAGCCTTCGCCCCGCTGGGCGGCGCGATCAGCGCTGTGGAGCTGGCGTCTTCAACCACGATCGAGCTCGATGGCGAGGTTCGCGATGTCGAGTACACGCCGGCCTTCCGCCTGACACAGCGCCCGGATGCGCCGGTGAAGATCGTGCTGACCGGCCACCACGACACGGTGTTCCCGCCAGGGTCCGGTTTTGATGAGTGGCGCATGCTGGACGACGACACGATCAACGGGCCCGGGACCGCCGACATGAAGGGCGGGCTGATCGTCATGCTCACCGCCCTGATGGGGCTGGAGCGCAGCCCGTGGGCGGACCAGGTGGGCTATGACGTTTTGATCAGCCCGGATGAGGAAATCGGCTCTCTGGGCTCCGGCCCGGTGCTGGCCGAGCTGGGGCGCAACGCCCATGTGGGCATGACCTATGAGCCCGCCCTGGTGGATGGATCGCTGGCGGGCGCACGCAAAGGGTCTGGCAATTTCTCCCTGCGCTGCCGCGGCCGCGCCGCTCATGCGGGCCGTGAGCATCATCTGGGCCGCAACGCGATTGTCGCCGCCGCGGATTTCGCCCGGCGGCTCGATGCCCTCAACGGCCAGCGCGAGCACGTGACCTTCAATGTCTCGCGCATTGACGGGGGCGGGGCGCCCAATGTGGTGCCGGAGCTGGGGATTTGCCGCTTCAATGTGCGGGTGAAAACCGAGGACGACGCCATCTGGGCGCGGGCCGAGATCGACGCGCTGGTGAAGCTCGCTGACGGGCGCGACGGCATTTCCGCCGATCTGCATGGCGGCTTCACCCGCCCGCCCAAGCCCA
This sequence comes from Oceanicaulis sp., assembly GCA_022565365.1. Lineage (GTDB taxonomy): Bacteria > Pseudomonadota > Alphaproteobacteria > Caulobacterales > Maricaulaceae > Oceanicaulis. Next base: position 8,112 of record JAIUMW010000097.1, on the reverse strand, counting down.
TGAGCCCGGCCAATTTGCGCATGTTCGAATGGACGCGCGCGGCCGGCGAGCCGCTGGGCCTCGACATTCGCTGGAAAGACACGGGCGGGGTGTGCGAAGGCAATAATCTGTGGGCGTCGGGCTGCCCCAATGTGGATACGCTGGGCGTGCGCGGCGCCGACATTCATTCCAGCCGCGAGATCGCCAAGCTGTCCAGCCTGCCCGAGCGCGCTTGCCTGTCGGCCGTGATGCTGATGCAGTTCGCCCGCGGCCGGTTCGACGCCGCGCAGGCGCGCGCGCTGGCCAAGGGCTAGCCGGTTTCAGGGACAGGGGGAGAGTTCATGCTGGTGGTGCGCGCAGCCCGGTCGGGCGATGTGGACGGGTTCCTGAAGCTGGCCGGGGCCGCCGGTCCGGGCTTCACCAGCCTGTCCCTGCCTGATGACGCCCTGGCGGCGAAGCTGGAAGCGTCCGAGGCCGCGTTTGACGGGCGCCTCACCGATCCCAGCGATTGCAGCTATCAGCTTATGCTGGAGGATACTGAGACGGGCGCGATCCTGGGCACCTCGGCGGTCAAGGCCATGGTGGGGATCAAGAAACCGTATTTCGACTTCAAGATTTTCACCTTCGCCCAGGCATCCAAGGAAGCGGCCAAGCGCTTCGACATGGACGCCATGCTGCTGGTCAATGATTTCGCCGGGGCGTCCGAAGTCGGCTCGCTGTTTGTCAGCGACGCCGCGCGCGGCGCCGGGGCGGGCAGCCTGACGGCCAAGGCGCGCTATCTGCTGGTGGCCTCGGCGCGCGAGCGCTTCGGCAAGCGCATATTGTCCGAGCTGCGCGGCGTGGTCGATGAGAAGGGCGATTCCATCTTCTTCGAGCACGTCACCCGCCCCTTCTTCAAGATGAGTTTTGAGGAGGCTGACCGGCTATCTGCGGCCACCGACAATCAGTTCATTCTCGACCTCATGCCGTCCCACCTCATCTATCTCGACCTTTTGCCGCGCGAGGCGCGCGCGGTGATCGGCAAGACCCATCCCCATGGCGTCAATGCTCTGCGCCTGCTCGAAGCCGAAGGCCTGCGGTATGAGCGCTATGTGGACATTTTCGACGGCGGACCGCTGGTCTCGTGCGGCGCGGACGAGGTGCGCACCATCCGTGAAAGCCGGGTGCTTCCCGTCGCTGACGCCAGCCCGTCAGGCGAGCGCCGCCGCGCCCTCATATCCAATGACCGGATCGGCGATTTCCGCTGCGTCTATGCCGAGATGACCCATGGTGAGGCGCGTGTTGGCCTCGACGACGACGCCCGGCGCGCGCTGGATGTGCGCGCGGGCGATCCTGTGCGCTTCTGGATCAAGGACTGACCGAAATGACCGCTTCCCTCTTCATCAACGGCGCCTGGCGCCCGGGCCGCGCGGCCGCCTTCCGCTCCATTGATCCGGTCAGTGCAGACACGGTGTGGGAGGGCGCAGCCGCTTCGCCAGAAGACGTGCGCGAGGCCTTCGCCGCCGCGCGGCGCGGGTGCGAGGGCTGGGCCCTGGCGGGGCTCGCGGCGCGCAAGGGCGTCGCCGAGCGGTTCGCCGCGCTCCTTAAACCGCGCAGCGAAACCATCGCCGAGCTGATCGCGCGCGAGACCGGCAAGCCGCTCTGGGAGGCGCGCACCGAAGCCGGCGCCATGGCCGGCAAGATCGCGGTGTCGGTGAAGGCTTATGAGACACGCACAGGATCCACCCGCACCGAAACCGATTTCGGCGAGCAGACGCTGGAGCACAAACCCCTGGGCGTGATGTGCGTGCTGGGGCCATATAACTTCCCCGGCCATCTGCCCAACGGCCATATCGTCCCGGCCCTGCTGGCGGGCAATACGATTGTCTTCAAGCCATCTGAACTCACACCGGCCATCGGCGCGCTGATGGTGCAGATGTGGGCCGAGGCCGGCCTGCCCGCCGGCGTGCTGAACCTCGTTCAGGGCGCGCGCGAGACGGGGGCCGCGGCCCTGGATGACCGCGATCTGGATGGCGTGCTGTTCACCGGCTCGTGGGGCGTGGGATCCTTCATCCATAAAAAATTCGCCGGACGCACCGGCATTCAGCTGGCGCTGGAGATGGGCGGCAATAACCCGCTCGTGGTCTGGGACGCCGCCGACGCCGAGGCCGCCGCCCGCGTCGCAGTTCTGTCCGCGTACATCACCGCCGGTCAGCGTTGTTCATGCGCGCGCCGCCTGATCGTGCCGCAGGGCGAGGCGGGCGACGCGGTGGTGGAGGCCATCGCCGCCCTGATCCCGCGCCTGACGCTGGGTGTGTGGAACGCTGACCCGGAACCCTTCATGGGGCCGCTGGTCAGCAATCACGCCGCCGATCAGGTGCTCAAAGCCCAGGACGCACTTCTCGCCTCGGGCGCGCGGGCCATTGTGAAGGCCGCGCGCGGGCAGGGGCCCGCCTTCGTGACGCCCGGCCTTCTGGATGTGGATGGCGTGAAACCGCCCGACGAGGAAGTGTTTGGCCCGCTGCTTCAGGTGCGCCGGGCGGCGAGTTTTGACGATGCGATCAAAGAAGCCAACAACACCGCCTACGGCCTCGCCGCTGGCCTCGTCAGCGATGACGCCTCGCTCTGGCCGCGCTTCCGGGCGCTCAGCCGGGCAGGCATCGTGAACTTCAACCGGCCGACGCCGGGCGCGGCCTCCACCATGCCGTTCGGGGGCCCTGGCCAGTCAGGCAATCTGCGCCCCAGCGCCTTCTATGCCGCCGATTATTGTGCCTACCCCGTGGCCGCCCAGGCCGCGCCCACACTGGTGCGCCAGGCGATCAAGGGGCTCGATTGATGAGCGGCGCGGTGGAAGCCAATTTCGACGGGCTGGTCGGCCCGACCCATAATTATGGCGGGCTCGCGCCGGGCAATCTGGCTAGCGCCAAGAATCGCGGCGCGGTGGCGCATCCGCGCCCCGGTGTGGTCGAAGGTCTCGCCAAGGCGCGCCGGCTCGCCGATGCGGGGCTGGCACAGGGCCTGCTCCCGCCGCAGGAGCGTCCGGATATCCCGGCCCTGCGTGCGCTGGGCTTCAATGGCCGCACTGACGGCGCGGTGTGGGAGGCGGCCTACAGGTCCGCGCCGGAACTGGCGCTTAACATGCTCTCGGCCTCGTCCATGTGGGCGGCCAATGCCGCCACCGTCTCGCCGGGAGCCGACACGTCAGACGCCCGCGTTCACTTCACCCCGGCCAATCTGGTGACGGCGCTGCACCGCTCCATCGAGCACCCCCAGACCCAAAAAGGCCTGTCGCGCATCTTCGCAAATGAGACCCGCTTCGCCGTCCATGGCGCGCTGCCCAGCCAGGCCCATTTCGCGGACGAGGGCGCAGCCAATCATGTTCGCCTGTGCGCGCAGCATGGCGCGCCGGGTGTGGAGATTTTCGTCCATGGCCGCGACGCGTTCGAGGACTGGCAGGCGAAATATCCTGCCCGCCAGACCTTGCAGGCCTGCGAGGCGGTCGCGCGCCGCCATGGCCTTGATCCCGCCCGCACCGTGCATATCCGCCAGTCGCGCAAAGCCATCGAGGCGGGCGCCTTCCATAATGACGTGGTGTGCGTGGGGACCGGGCCGGTCCTGTTCTATCACGAGCACGCGTTTGAGGATTCCGCCGCAGCCCTCGACGCCATACGCCGCGCGGCGGACGGCCTGTTCGAGCCGGTGTTTGTGGAGGTTCCCGACGCGGAAGTTCCGCTCAGCGACGCCATCACCTCATACCTGTTCAATTCGCAATTGCTGATCTGGCCGGGCGAGAGCCGTCAGGTCCTGCTGGCCCCGAAAGAGACCGAGGAGCCCGCCTCGACGCTGGAATACTGCCAGCGCCTGACCGCCGGCAACGGCCCCATCGGCGATGTGCGCTTTGCCGATGTGCGCCAGTCCATGCGCAATGGCGGCGGCCCGGCCTGTTTGCGTTTACGGGTGGTGCTGGACGAGGCCCAGCGCGCCGCGGTCAATCCGCGCGCCTGGCTGACGCCGGAGCGCCATGACGCCCTCACCGCCTGGGCCAACGCCAATTACCGCGAGACGCTGGCGCCAGAGGATCTGGGCGATCCGGCGCTCGTCGATGAAAGCCGCGCGGCGCTGGACGCGCTCACACAGATCATGGGGCTTGGGACGGATTTCTATCCGTTCCAGCGCATGGGATGAATCTGCTTGCGCGGTTTTCCGGGCGCGAAACCGGTTCCCACTTTTGCAGCGTGCCGAAGGCTATCTACCTAGTGGCGCTCAATCGAGCGCAGGCCACGAGCGGGACCACATCTATTTTTATGCTGCTTGGGAAGCAGCGAATTTTCACAATCACACTGTGATGATTATTTCAGAATGCTGAGTTTCGCCGGTTTCCAGCGCCCAAGTTGCACGGAGCGTGGCTTTGAACGGAGGTTTGAGAGGCGGGGATGCCGTAAGATCGACCGACTGATGCGGGCGCATGACCTCCATCGGAAACTTCAAATCGATCGTTGACTGTGCGACAAAGGCACCATTAGGGGGCGCGAAAATTTGGACGTTGTGTGCGGGGGCAGGCCCTTTGTTCCAAACCTTCAAGACCCATTGGGTTTTAGATGCCCTGATAAGTCTTACATCTATTTGAGCCGATTTTGCCAGCTGTCGTTCTTCGTCATCCTTGGCAAGCTGGCGCTCGCTAAGTTTAACCTGCAGTCTCTCTAAGCGGGAAGCTCTAATCGTGTTGAAAATAGAAAGACACAAGGCGGCAATGCCAACTGCGGCCCCGACCAGTCCCACCCAAGTACCTACTTCAGAATCCACCTGCTTCCCTTCATGGATTTCCTCAATTTCGAGACCGCCTCCTTAATTGCATCGGCGCCCATTTCCTTCACGGCTTCCTCAATGCGGATTCCATTCGCTTCGATTAGCTCCTCGCGACGCAGGGTAAGACCGCAATCTGCGCAAGTGGCTTCTTCTTGTGTGTCTGAATACTGAAACTGATCGTTCCCACATGTTGGGCAGATAAGCCCGACGGTCCTGTTAAGCGTACCCATACGAAACCTTTCATCTAATCGAATCATGGAGACGGAGGCGAACATAACAAGAATAAGCCGGGCTGTCTTCCGTGAGGAGAGATAGCCGCTTGAGGTGCAATTCAGCGCCGAAGCTTGGCACCAATTGGCAGCACCAAGGCGTTGCGCTCAGTCCGCAGATATTCTGCTCGAGCACACGACCAAGTAATTGGCTAGCTTAATTTGGAGAATTCAAATTTTCTATAAGTTACAAACCACTATGCAATTCCTGCAGAAACCCACTTCAATGATCGCGTCCGAACGGAGCTGATTGAATCGAAACCTAGCGCCCGAACCGGTAGCCCAGCCGCACGCCCACTTCGTCCAGCGCCTGATTGCGGCCCGAGGCCAGGATCTGGCCGTGGGAATAGTGTTCGTAGAACACGCCCAGGCGCCATTGCTCGGGCAGGGCGTAGTCGGCGCCGACGCGCAGATGGAACAGGGTGCGCGAGCCCAAAGCGGCGCGCGTGGAGGCCAGGCGCAGCCGCTCTGGATCATCGGGCGGCAGGTGGGCGAACTCTTTCACGCCGTCATTATAGGAAATGCCCCACGAGCCCTCGACGCTGAAGCGCTCGGTCAGGCCGGCCTCCCAGGCCAGCCCGGCCGCGCCCATATTGGTGAGGCCGGCGGTGTTGAACGAGCCCATCACATAGGGCCGGGGCGAGAACGCCCAGCTGAGGAAATCGGGGCTTTCGAACAGCGCCTCGACGATGATCTGCGATCCGTCCTCGGTGCCGTTATAGACGTCGTGGGCGGCCCATCCGACCCGCAGCTCGCTGAGCTGGGCGTGGGCGGGCGCGGCCATCGCGCAGACGGCGGCGAGGGCGCTGAGCGCGGCGAACTGGCGAAGCATGATGATTCCCCCAATGAATGAGCCGCCGCGAACTTACTCCTCGGACGGCGCGGCGCCTAGCGTTGTCATCCCGGGCCGCTCCGCTGGCGTGCGTTATTGCGCCGTCCCGGATTCGCGCTGGTTGATCCATGAGCTGATCTGGTCGAGGAAGCCGGGCACATAGACCGGCTCCAGATCGCCGTACTCGTCACGCAAACCGGTGCGGGACGTCCAGAACACATGATTGGCTTCGGAGAAGGTGCGGGTGGTCACCATGCCGGGCTCAAGATGGGCGAGGCTCTCGACAAGCGCAGCCTCGTTCTCGGCCGGCGGCGTCATCGGATCATTCTCGCCATAGAGCGCCAGCACCGGCACGTTGACGCCCGCGAGGGCCTCGGCGGGATCGTACATGAACAGCCCGCACAGATAATGCCCTCCGGACGGCGTGCAGACCGCCGGATTGGTCAGCGCGGCCTCCATGAGCATGCCGAACATCTCCATGCGCTCCTCAACGGCGGCCGCCGGCACGCCCCAGCCGGTCAGATGCAGGCGCTCGTCGGTGAGGATCTGGTCGCGCACGGTTTGCGTGGGGCCGGCCAGCATCACGATGAAGGCGACACTGTCGCTGCGGGCGGCGGCCAGCTGGGCGACCCAGCCGCCCTGGCTGTGACCGATCACGCCCACGCGCGCCGGATCGACGCCCTCCACGCCTTGAAGGAAGGCCACCGCCGCCAGCGCATCATCGGCGAGGCGCTCAATGCTCTCGTCGCGCCAGTGGCCGCCGGACCCGTCCACGCCGCGCTTGCTCAGATCAAGGGCGACGATCCCCTGCGAGGCCAGATGCTCGGCGAGGCCGGACAGATTGCGGCTGCCTTGCGAGCCGGGAAACAGCACCACCGCCGGCGCGGCCGCGGCGCCCTGCGGCGCATGCAGGCGGGCGGTCAGTTCAATGCCCGGCGCCACCTCCACCATCACAGGCGCGGGGTCGGCCTTGGCCTGCCCGCAGGCCGCCAGGCAGGCTGTCACACAGATCAGCATGGTCAGGAATCGCATGGGTATCTCCCTGTCGTCAGCGCCGGGCGCTCACTGGGTTGTCTTGAAACAGCCGGGCGTCTTGGCGCCGGCTCAGGCGTCATGGGAGCTACAGGAGCATGGGCGCGGGGTCAAACCGGGACCGGGCCGTCAGGGCTCAGCCGCGCGCCCCACCCTTCAGCCGGTCCGTCAGATAGCCCAGCACCTCGCGCGCCGCCTCGAAGGTGGGCTGGCCGTCCGCGGCGATCAGGTCCCTGGTCAGCACCGCGTGGGGGAAGGGATTGCCCCTGGGGTTCTTGGCGTCGTCGGGGAGCACGCGGGTCAGCGCGCGGTCCGGCCCGATGAGATCGGTGAGGGCGGTGAAGCGCTCGGCCTTGCAGGACGGATCGCCGGCAAAGCGCAGCGCCATCACCGGCAGGCCGGTGCGCGCTTTCAGCCCCGCCGCCTCGGCTTCGCTCAGGTGCAGCCCGCCGGGATTGTTGAACGGCACGGCGGGCTCCCCGGCCACCGCCGCCTGAACGCTGGGGTCGATCGCCACAGACCAGGCGAAATTGCCCGACAGGCATAGCCCCACCGCGCCCACGCCCGGCCCGCCGCATTCGGCATGGGCCTGGCGCGCCAGCGCGCGCAGCCAGTCCGACACCGGGCTGCCGCCCGACTTGGCGAACAGGCGAATCTCCCGGCTGACGCAGGCGCGCGCCATGCCGCCCACCCGGCCATGCAGGGCCAGAACTTCCTCCAGCGCGCTGCCCGCCGGGTCCAGATAGGCGGGCGCATAGACCCGGAACCCCGCCGCCTCGATCCAGCGCGCCAGCCGCCAGAACTCAGCAACGAAACCGGGCAGTTCATGCATCAGGATGACGCCCGGCCCATGCCCGCCGGCGAGCACCGGATGGGCCATGCCCGCGCCCTCAAAATCAAACATGTCCTCGAACGGCCTACGGTCATCGAGGGCGAGGAAGTCGGCGAAGGGCTGGGGCATGGAAGGGGCCTTGCGGGGAGGGGGAGCGGCGTGCGCCGCGATCATTCCCGCTGCCAGCGTCAAGGGCAAGGCCCGTCCCCGCGCCCGGTGAATGGGGCCCGGCCCGGGTTTCCCCATCAGGATAAACCCCCACCCCGCCCCCCCGGCCACCCCCACGCCGCGCACCCCCGCGCACCCGGTGACCCACCCGCCGCACCCCCGCCCCCGCGCCCTTCCACCCGCGCCGGGACGGGCCTTGCCCTTGACGCTGGCAG
>JAIUMW010000096.1 GCA_022565365.1 Oceanicaulis sp. | reverse complement strand
TCTCCGCGCCCGTTGCCCCGCGGTTCTGGAGCGGCGCATCCTGCGCCAGGGCCGGGGGGGCGGCGGTCAGGAGGACCGCGAGGCTTGCGGCGGCGGTCAGGTGGGCGTGGGCGGACGGTTGGCGGATCATGCAGACCTCGGCAGGCAGGGGGGCGGACAGCGGCGCGCAAAGCGGGCGCTGAAAAGGTTCAACACCTCAGGAACCGGTGGCCGGTACCAGCCTGGCCGGAGCGAGGCAAGCGTGCGCCTGTCCGGGTGATTGCGCGTAGCGCCGAGGGCGCCCCCGCGTATCTGCCCAAAGGGCATGGACAGGCCAAAAGGCCCGCCCTATAAACCGCCCCCTAGCGCGGCGCGCCACCGGCCCGCCTCGCCGCCCAGGTAGCTCAGTTGGTAGAGCAGCGGATTGAAAATCCGCGTGTCGCTGGTTCGATTCCGGCCCTGGGCACCATTTTTCTTCTAGCTCGGCGCTGCTCCGCATTTGCGTCCGTGCCGCTTATATCGGCTGCCGACTTTCCCAAGGGCGCGCGCACGATTGCTCTCATGTCCAATTTTCTCTTACGCGATCCGGACTGCGTCCTGATTCACATTCCCAAGACCGGCGGTTCCTCCATTCGCCACGGCCTTTGGTCGTCTCGCTATGACGGGCCAAGCTTTGGCGACATCCCTGACGGCTGGAACCCTTATTTCAAGTTTGCATTTGTCAGGCATCCGCTGGACAGGCTGGTGTCTGCCTGGGCGGACTTCGGGCAGCTGCGGGGCGCAGACCTCAGCATCGAACGGTTTCTCGACATTGTGATGGATGAAAGCGTTATTTTCGACGAGCGGCGCAAGACGCTTCCAGAACGGATCCGGCATCACACCATCGCCCAGACGCACCCGTTCAACTGCCTGTCCCACGCTGATTATGTCGGTCACTACGAGACCTATCTTGATGACTTGCGTGTGATTATGGATCGCGTGAGCATGACGCCGAACGAAATCCCGCGCATGCGCCAAACCGAACACGGGGGGTGGACGGCTCATCTCCAAGGCGACCTGCTCAGGCGCGCGATTTCCTATTTTGATCAGGATTTCGAGCTGCTGGGATATGCGCGGCCGTAAGGCCCCGCGCCTATTCGCTCAGCCTCGATCCAGACACAAGCTGGCGAACCTTTTCCACGTGCGGATGGCGGCGGGTGTTCATCTCCAGCGGTATCACCCATGGCGCCACCCCATGCCAAAGGCTGGCCAAAAGCAGGCTTGAAGACGCTGTGGAGTACATCGTGCAGTCCTGATGGCTGAAAGGCAGCAGAAGCTCGATGGGGATCGCGCGCCGTTCGACCAGCAGGCGGCTGGACTCAGCAATATTATCGATCATGAGCCGGGGGTGCGGCTTCCATATGACCAATGGCTCAGCGGGGTGCTGCGCCAAAGCATCAAGGCATGTCTGATAAGCCGCCGTTTCATCCGAGACGCTGACGATGCCTGTGCGATGCAATGATGTCCCCGCCACAATGGCGCAGCTTGGCGCCGCCTCTATTCGCATGGCCAGCTCCGTCAGCCGAAAAGCGGCCTGAAAGCGGACATGGAGGGTTTGGTAAAACTCCGCATCGACCGGGATCATCCGCGGCGGTTGCGGCGCATCCAGATAGGATGGCGGCCCCATACCCGGCCACGTGGACAGCGGCAATATCGCGCTGTCGGGAAAAGACGGCGGGTAGCCGTTTGGCCCCAGTTGCTTTGCCCGGTTCTCTGGGAGGACGTGTGTTGCAATGCCGTTCTCGCTCAGGATCAGTTCGTCCCATGTGAGGGCCGCCAGCACGGCGTTCTCGCCTGCGCCCAGCAAGTGCGAGATGACCACACGGCGGAAGTGGCGGCCGATGCGATCCAGCAGCGCAGCCAGTAACCCAGCGTCCTGAAGGTCGAGGATGCAGACATCGGCCTCGGGCGCCATCGTCTGACAGACATCAAGCATTTTCTGAGGAACGTTCGCGCCATTGCGCATCAGCACAATGACCCAATCAGCCATTCCGATATCATCATGCGCCAAGGCGGACATGAGGATCAGGAGGTCTGACGGGCCCGTCAGAAACGCGGCATTGTTGCGTCTGGTCACCTCGGCGGCACTCCGGCGGATGTGCTGGGATGAAACTACGGCTTTCATACCTCATGCTGGCCTACTGGCCAGCTGACAGGCAAGCGCGCGCATCCGTGCGAGCGCGATATACCCGGCGCAGCCTCGCAGCGGCGGCGCCAGAGACACGTCTCGACCTGATCAAGGAGTATTGGCCGAGCCGTCGATTTTTCCCATTGCATCAGATCCCGCGCGTCTCCAAGGATGAATCACGTTCATCCAGGTTTTTCGCACAGCGCCGGAGCAGGTTATGCGTTTGAGGAGCGTTGCCTTGTCTTTGGCCGCCGCGCTTACCCTGGCGGGGGCGTCTCATGGGTCGATCCCGCCGCGCTATGGCGTGGAGGTGATGTCCACCCAAACCGAAACGCGCGCTGTGGCGGATGCGCTTGTCCAGTATATGAGCGCGATGGGAGCATTCTCGCGCCACGAGCTCGACATTGCGTGGCCGCCCGTTACGGCCTGCCTCAATGAGGCTGATTTCGCCGGTTGCGCACGCGCGCTCATGCCCGGGCGAGCCCACTGGAGCGACCCGGCGCCCATTTTGGTGCGTGCGCAGGCAGCCGGGCCGGGTCAGATTTCCGTTGTCTGTGTCGGTTCCGGAGAGCACCGTGCGCCCTCGGGCGGCAGCGAGGCGGACATTGATGTTCAGGTGGCCCTGTTCGGCGGTGGCGAGGACAGGGACAGCCAGTTGCGCGCCATGCTGGCCTGCCTTCGCTCTGCGGCGCTGGAATCCAGCGCGCCGTAGCAGCGGCGCAAGCGCGCTCTTGCATGTCCGTACAAATTCGCCATCCTGCGCGCCGAGGCGGATGGGAGATGATGATGTTCAAATTGGTGGCGATCGCGGCGGCGCTCGCGCTCGCCGCGTGCGAGGGTGGGACGGCGCCAGAGCCGGGCGTTTCAACTGCAGCGCCGGGCGGTGACGCATCCACCGCCACTCAAACCCCTTTCATCGCAGAAACCGGGCGCGGTTGGCAGGAGGCGGTGGTGTCGGTGCGTGACCTGGCGCCGATCCGCGACTTCATGATTGAGGTGGCCGGCTATGAGGTGCGCGCGTCCGGGGCGCTGGCGCCGGCCTGGCTGGAGGCCTGGGGCCTGGAGGGGGCGTCGGGCGAGTACGCGCTCATGGCCTCGCCGGGCAAGGATGTGGGCTGGGTGCGCCTGGTGCGTTTTGACGGTGTGGAGCAGGCGCTGATCCGGCCCGGCGCGCAGGTGTGGGACCAGGGCGGGCTGTTCTCCCTCATGGTGCGGGCCGAGGAGGCCGATCTCGTCATGGACGCCGCCCATGCGCGCGGCTGGAGCGTGTTCAACCTGCCGCAGGTGTTCGATTTTGGCGGGTTGATCATCAAGAACGTCGTCGTGCGCCTGCCTGACGGGGTCAATCTGGCGGTCTATTCGCGCGTTCAGCCGCCCATTGAGGGCTGGAATGATCTCGAGGGCTTTTCCTATCCGTTCAACACCATGGCCATGGTCCATGATCTGGCGGCGGAACGGGCCTTCTTTGTGGACGGGCTGGGCTACGGGCCGTTCTGGGAGGGTGATTACATCGACCCGGCTCCAGTGAGCACCAATCACGGCCTGCCCAATAATTTTTCCCACGTGATTCCCCGGCGCACCGCGATCCTGCAGCAGCGTCCCGGTGAGGACGGGCGGATCGAGCTGATGCATTTCGACGGGTTGGAGGGCGATGATTTCTCGGCGCGCGCGCGGCCGCCCAATCTGGGCATCCTGGCGGTGCGCCTGCCGGTGGATGATCTCGACGGCGCGTTGGAACGGCTGGCGGGTCTGGGCGTGGCGCCCGCAGCCGGACCGGCCGGTTTGGATGTTCAGCCCTATGGCCCTGTGCGCTGGGCGGCGGTGCAATCTCCCTCGGGGATCATCGTGGAGCTCATCGAACAACCCTGACGTGGCGATGCGTAAATGTCACATATGATATATCAATTCGTCCGGACAAATTGACGCGGCCGCACCGTGCGCTAGACTTTACGCAACTGAAACCCGGAAAACCGGCTGATTTGTCTCAACAGGGGAGACTTCCATATGACCCGACTGTTTCACGCCGCCTTGATGGCCAGCGCCGCTCTTCCGGCCTTCGCCGTCGCCGCCCATGCCCAGGAAGACGAGGCCGCCGCCCCGCGCGGCGTGGACCGCGTCATCGTGACCGCCCAGCGCCGCGAAGCCGATTCGCAGGACGTGCCGATCGCGCTCACCGCCATCAGCGCGGCCGAGCTGGACCGTCAGGCCGTGGAGGAGATCACCGATCTGCGCTTCACCGCGCCCAACGTCAACATCCAGAAAAACACCGGCGTGGCCAACGCGGCCCAGGTCTATATCCGCGGTGTGGGTCAGGATGAATCCTCGCTCTTCGCCGAAGTGGGCGTCGGCATCTATCTCGACGGTGTCTATCTGGGCAAACAGAACGGTACGACGATTGATCTGGTGGACCTGGAGCGCGTCGAAGTCCTGCGCGGCCCGCAAGGTACGTATTACGGCCGCAACACCAATGGCGGCGCGATCCGCTTCATTTCCCGCCGGCCGGAGCTGACCGGCACGCGCGGCATTCTGGACGTGGCCGTGGGCACGCTGGACCGGCTGGACGTGCGCGCCTCCTGGTCCGCGCCCATCGTTGAGGGCGAGAGCGGCTTCAAGATCGACATTTTCAGCCGCAATCTGGGCAGCGATTTCGATCTTCTGAACAATCCCGGCCCGACCGCCGGACCCTTCACCTACGAGCCCCAGAGCACGGTAAACAATGTCGAGCGCTATGGCGCGCGCGGCTCCTTCCTGTGGGAACCGTCGGCCCAGGACCTGTCGGTCTATATCGTTGCTGACTGGACCATCGACAATTCGGGCGCCTTCGTCCCCACCCCGATCGAGCGCCAGGCTGACGGCTCGGTGACCGAGCCGTTCGTACGGCGCGCGGGCAATATGTCCATCGCCCCCTTCCACGAGTATCGCGGCGGCGGCGTCAGCGGCGAGGTGAAGTTCGGCACAGAGCTCGGCGAGATCACCTCGATCACCGCCTACCGCACCTTCTCCCAGAACCTGACGGCCGATCTCGACGGCCCGGGCATTGTCGATCTCTATCAGGAGCTCGACCAGTGGCAGTTCACCCAGGAAGTCCAGCTGGTCGGCGGCAATGAGCAGGTCGATTACGTGCTGGGCGCCTATTATTTCCGCGAGAATGTGGAGCAGCTGGCCAATAACCGTTTCAACCAGATTTTCTCCGGCATTATCGGCCAGCCCTTTGGTCTGAATGATGACGTGCAGGACACCACGTCCTGGGCGGTGTTCGGCGAGACCACATTCCATTTGAACGACCAGTTCTCGTTCACCCTTGGAGGGCGTTACACATCGGACGAAAAAACCGCCAATCGCCGGCTTCTGGACCCCAACACGCTGGCGCCGATCTGGGATGTGGATCCGTCCTTTGACGACACCAATTTCTCCTGGCGCGCCGTGGCCCAATACCGGCCCAATGACAATCTGATGGTCTACGGCTCGTACTCGACGGGCTACAAGGCCGGGGGTCTGGCCGGCACGCGCCCGATCACGACGAATGTGGCCTTCAATATCTACGAGCCCGAAGAGCTGTCTTCCTGGGAGGTCGGCCTGCGCTCGGACCTGTTTGACAACTCGCTGCGCTTCAACGCGACCTATTTCTACTCGGTCTATGACGCGCTGCAGCTGTCGGTGCTGGAGCCGGCCACATTCCAGTTTGGCGTGATCAATGCCGACGCCATCGTGCATGGGCTGGAGCTGGAGGGTGTCTGGGCGCCCACCGATCAGTTCCAGCTGTCGGGCAATCTGGGCACCACCAACTTCCGCTATGACGAGGGCTCCCGCATTGATCCGGCGGTGGGCATTCCGTTCGACACGCTCGACGGCAAGCAATTTCCCGATCTGTCGGCGCGCCTGAATGCGGTGTTCTTCCAGCCCACCGAGCTTGGCGAAGTCGCTTTTGGCGGCTCAGCCACCCATTCTAGCGCCTTTGCCCGCAATGTGGGTAACTCGCCGGCGATCTTCTCTGACGAGGTGACCACGTTTGACGTGTTCGCCCAGCTCACGTCCCCCGACGGGCGCTGGAGGCTGAAGCTGGAAGGCAAGAACATCACCGACGAGGACATCTTCCTGGCCGGTAACGCGCCGGGCGCTGCGGCGGGTTCGTTCGGCAGCCGCTACTACACCTACGGGGCCGTCTGGAGCGCCAGCCTGCGTCTGGAGTTCTAGGCCTGACAGACATGGCTGAATGAAAAGCGCCCCGGCCATCTGGCCGGGGCGTTCTTCGTTGGATGCCTTTTTCGCGTGCTTGGGCGCTACTCGCCGCTTGTCCCATCCGGCGCCGTGGCCGCCGCCAGCCAGGCGATCAGATCATTGCGGTCGCTGTCATGGCGCAAGCCGGCAAAGCTCATTCGGTTGCCCGGCAGGAAGGTGCGCGGATTGGCCAGCCACTCGTCCAGCGCCTCGGGCGTCCAGGTGAAATCAGCGCCCTCCAGCGCGGCGGAGTAGCGAAAGCCATCGGCCGCGCCAGCCTGCTGCCCGAACATGCCATGGAGATTGGGCCCGACCAGATGGCGCGCCCCCTCATTGACCGTATGGCAGGACTGGCAGCGCCGCCACAGCCGCTCGCCATTGGCCAGATTGGCCGAGACATAAGGCTCGCCCAGCGCCGCGAGCGCGGCTTCGGCGCTTGCCCCGCCAACAGACGCCGGCTCGGCTTGAGACGGGGCGGAGGCGGTGTCGCGCGCCGGCGCTTCGGCGGTTCCCGTGTCCGCCTCCGGCTCTCCACAGGCAGCGAGGGATAAAAACGCCGCCGCCGTCAGGCCGGACAGGGCGAAGTGGGTGGATCGGGTGCGCATGACGGGCTCCTTGTCGATCAGACGGGTGATTTGGTAACGCGCCTCAGCACAGCGTTCAACGCGCATGACGCCGCAGCATACATGATGCGAGCTCAGCCGGGTTTGATCCCGGTGCAGAACACCAGCGCCTGGTCGTGATAGGGCGCGCCCGGCGTGCGCATGAAGCCGGCGGCGATGGACGCGGCCTCATGGGCGCCGGTGAGGTCTGCGATGATCTCAACATTATCGGCCTGAAAGCGCGCCCAGTCCGAGCCGGTCTCCACGACCCGCTCAAAGCGCTGCGCCTGCACTTTCGCCAGCCCGGCTGCGCGCATGCATGTCTTCAGGCGCGCGCCGAACGCGCTGTCCATCAGGCCGGATGCGTCCATGGCTGCACGCAGATCCGTCATGGCGTCCGCTACGGCCTGCATGCCTGGCCCGCTGGTGTCGACCGGCACGGAGCTCGAGCAATCCAGATCGGCCAGCGCCAGCATGCCGCCGGGCTTCAGCCAGTCCATCAGCCGGGCGATGGCGGTGTCCGGATCGCTCAAATGCCCGACGACAAGGCGCGCATAGACCAGATCAAACCGTTCCGGCTCGGCGGCCGGTTCAAACAGGTCCGCCTCCATAAGGCGGACCGGCGGCTGTGGCGGGTCTGCGCGCGACAGGTCGATGTCGACGCCCAGCACATCGCCGCCGGGGCCGGTGCGCTGTGCAAACCAGGACAGCATCCGCCCGGACCCGGGCCCGAACTCGGCAATCGCCATGCCCGGTGTGAAATCCACCGCCTGCTCCAGCCATGCGGTCGTGGGCGCTGCATAAAACCCGTCCAGGCGCTGCAAGCGCCCGGCCTCATCGGCGGCGCTGCGGGCGGATGCGAAATAGACTGAACTGAGCTCTCCCATGTCCGGACAAATATCTGGAAAGGGGGGCAGGGGCAAGCGGACCACGGATCCGGCTTGGCGCTGTCAGGTGTGCCGGGGTAGATTAGGGCTCTGGACAGGAGAAGCAGATGGCAGACGAGGACGCACCGCCGTGCTTTCAGGCGCGTGGTCTTTCGAAAGTCTATGGCGATGGGCCCGCAGCCGTGCATGCCTTGCGCGGCGTAGACCTCGACATTCCCGAGGGCGAGCTGATCGTGGTGCTTGGCGCGTCGGGATCGGGCAAATCGACCTTTCTCAACATCATCGGCGGGCTGGACCGCGCCAGCAGCGGGGAGTTCGCCTTCCGCGGCCGCTGGCTGCAAGACGCCAGCGACGCCGCCCTGACGCGCTACAGGCGCGATCATGTCGGTTTCGTCTTCCAGTTTTATAATCTGATGCCCAGCCTGACGGCGCGGGAGAATGTCGCCCTGGTCACGGAAATCGCCCGCGACGCTATGGATCCGGCGGAGGCGCTGGCGCTGGTGGGACTGGAGCAACGCATCGATCATTTCCCGTCCCAGCTGTCTGGCGGAGAGCAACAGCGCGTGGCTATCGCGATGGCCATCGCCAAGCGCCCCGAAGTGATGATGTGCGACGAGCCGACCGGCGCACTCGACTCGGTCACCGGCGTCCGGGTGCTTGAGGCGCTTCAGAACGTGAACCGCGAGCTGGGCGCAACCACATTCCTGATCACTCATAATGTGTCGGTGGGCGAGATGGCCGACCGGGTGATTGTCTTCGCCGACGGGGCGATCCGCGAAAACCGGGTCAACACCAACCCCGTGAACGCCTCGGAGCTGAGCTGGTGACCGGCGTGCGCCTTGGCATGCTCGACCGCAAGGTGCTGCGCGACATCTGGCGCATGGGCGGTCAGGTGATCGCGATTGCTCTGGTGGTGGCCGCCGGCGTGGCCGTCCAGGTGTCCATGGGCGGTCTCACGGTCTCACTGGCCGAGACACGCGCGGCGTATTACGAGCGCTATCGCTTTGCCGATATCTGGGCCCCGGTGGTGCGCGCGCCCGCCACCCTGGCCGAGGCCTTGCGCACCATTGATGGCGTCGCCGCTGTGGAGACGCGGATCACAGCCCCTGTGCTGTTTGAGATGGGCGGAGACGGGCCGCCGCCCTCCGGTGTTGTGCAGTCATTGCCGCTCAATGGCTCTGAGCCGGCCGTAAACACGCTGCATCTGGCCGAGGGGCGCCTGCCTGCGCCCGGATCATCAGATGAAGTGGTGGTGCTCGACAGTTTCGCCGCCGCCCATGGCCTGTCGCCGGGGCAATCCCTGACGCTGACCCTGGCGGGCCGGCGCGAGACGGTCATCATTACAGGCGTGGCCCTGAGCCCGGAGTGGATATACGCGATCGCCCCCGGGCAGCTGGCGCCGGACCCGGCGCTTTTTGGCGTCATCTGGATGAACGAGGCGGGCGTCGCCGCCGCGACCGGCATGTCCGGCGCGTTTAATGACGTCGTGGTGCGCCTGTTGCGCGGCGCCAGCGAACCGGCGGTGCGTGCGGCCCTGGACCAGGTGCTGGAGCCTTTTGGGGCGGCAGGCGCCTATGGCCGGCGCGAACAGGTCTCCGACGCTTTCGTGAGCGCCGAGATCGATCAGATGCGCACGATGACGCGGCTCTTGCCTCCGATCTTCCTGATCGTCGCCGCGTTTCTGGTCAATATCGTCGTCTCGCGCCTTGTTGCGGTGGAGCGTGAACAGATCGGATTGCTGCGGGCATTCGGCTACACGCCGCTTCAGATCGCCGTTCACTACCTCAAATTCGCCAGCGTGATCGTCATCATCGGGCTGACGGCCGGAGCGGCGATCGGGGCCTGGCTCGGGGCGCAGATGGCGCTGATGCTGGCGGACTATTATCATTTTCCTTTTCTTCAGTTTGGCCTGGATCCGGCCGGGTATGCCGCCGCCGCGGCTCTGGCGCTGGGCGCCGTGCTGCTGGGCGCCGCCGGGGCGGTGCTGCGTTCAGCGCGCCTGGCGCCGGCCGAGGCGATGCGCCCGCCAGCGCCTGCGGATTATTCGCGCGGGCTGGGCGACGGGCTGACGCGCCTGACCTGGCTGGACCACCAGTCGCGCATGGTGCTCCGCCAGCTTCTGCGATTCCCGGTTCGCGCCGGGCTCACCGGGCTCGGGCTGGCGGCGTCCGGCGCGCGGCTGGTCTGCGCCTTCGATTTTAGTGACGCCATGGAGGTGATGATCGAGGAGTATTTCACGCTCTCCAACCGGCATGATCTCAGCGTGCAGCTGGCCGAACCGCGCACTATGGCGGCGCTGGACGCGCTCGCGGCCCGTCCCGGCGTATTGGAAATCGAGCCGTTCCGCGCCGAGCCCGTCCGCCTTCGTCTCGGTCATCTTGAGGTGCTGGCCGCCGTCAACGGCGTGGTCGATGATCCGCGTCTGTCACGCCTGACCGGCCCGCAGGGCGAAACCGTGGCGCCGGGTCCGGGCGGGCTGGTGCTGTCAAAGGATCTGGCTGGTCGCCTTGGCGCGCGTCCGGGCGATCAGGTGACGGCGGCGTTGACGCGTGGCGCGCGCCCGCAGCTGATTCTGCAGGTCACCGCCACACCGGAAACCTGGGTGGGATCGGGCGCCCAGATGCGCCTTGATGATCTTAACCGCGCGCTGGGGGAGGGCGATGTGATGACCGGTGCAATGATGCGCGTGGACGCCCATGA
>JAIUMW010000095.1 GCA_022565365.1 Oceanicaulis sp. | reverse complement strand
GGAGCCGCGCATCCGCGCCTGGGTCGACGCCGCGCAAGGCTGGCCGGCCCTGGCCAAATCCATCGCCTATAAATGGCTCGACGAGGGCCTGCGCGACCGCACGATCACGCGCGATCTCAAATGGGGCGTGCCGGTCACGAATGACGACGCGCCGCGAGAGGGCTTTGAAAACAAGGTCTTCTATGTCTGGTTCGACGCCCCCATCGGCTATATCGCCGCGACGGCCGAATGGGCCGACAAGACCGGCGATGACTGGGAGCGCTGGTGGCGCACCGACATGGGCGCGCACGATGTCAGCTATGTCCAGTTCATGGGCAAGGACAATGTGGCCTTCCACACGGTGAGTTTCCCGGCCACGATCCTGGGCTCTGAGGAACCCTGGAAGACGGTGGACAAGCTGAAAGCCTTCAACTGGCTTAACTGGTATGGCGGCAAATTCTCCACCTCCAGCAAGCGCGGCGTCTTCATGGACCAGGCGCTGGAATTGCTGCCGGCGGACTATTGGCGCTGGTATCTCACTGCCTACGCGCCCTAAGGCGCGGACGCCAAGTTAACCTGGGAGCACTTCCAGGGCGCCATCAACACAGACCTCGCCAATGTGCTGGGCAATTTCGTGAACCGGATCACCAAGTTCGGGGCGTCACGCTTTGATGGCAAAATCCCCGATGGCGGCGAGCCGGGCGAACACGAAGCCTGGCTGGAGGCTGAGCTGGATACGCGCCTGAAAGCCATCGCCGCCCACTACGAGGCGATGGAGTTCAGAAAGGCCGGGGTCGAAACGCGCGCGCTGTGGGCGGCGGGCAATGAGTATCTCACCCGCGCCGAACCGTGGGTGAAGTTCAAGACCGATCCGGAGGCCGCCGCGCTGGGCGTGCGCACGGGGATCAATCTGGCGGTGATTTCCGCGATCATCGCCCAGCCTGGCATCCCGCAAGCGGCGGCGGCGATCCTGGACGCTATTGGCGTGCCGCAGGCCAACCGCACCTGGCCGTCAGGGGAGGCGAAAACCCTGCTCGACGCCCTGCCGCGCGGGCTCGCGTTCTCGGCGCCGCCCATTCTGTTTGCGAAGATCGAGGATGATGCGGTGGCGGAGTGGACCGAGCGGTTTAGCGGACCGGTCAGCTAGCCGCGGGTAATTGGCCTGACGCTAAACCGGCAAGAGCGCCGCATAGACCCGCCTCGCCTCGCCCGCCAGCAGGTTATAGGCGCGGCAGGCCGATCCGGTATCCATCACCTCAAGCCCGATCCCGGCGTCGCGGAACGCCTTGCGCACCGAGGCCGGGGGATGGATCAGGCGCTCGCCGGCGCCCAGCACCACCATGTCCGGGCGCGCCTGGGCGTCGATCAGGTCAGCGAAATGCTCCGGCGTCAGGGCGCTCGCGTCTTGCGGCGCGTCGCGCCAGCTGCGCGCCGATCCGTCCAGGATCAGCGTCGCGCCTTCCTTGCGCACGCCGCCGATGCGGAAACCGCCATCGCCATAGGCGTCGATGGCCGGCGCGCGGGCCTCACGGGGCAAGCGCGCCGCCTTCTTCACCGCTCTCGCGCTTGACCCCGGTCAGGGTCAGCAGCGGCGCGGCCACGAAGATCGACGAATAGGTGCCGATCGCCACGCCCCAGATCATCGCCAGGGCGAAGACCTCCAATGCGGGACCGCCAATCACCGCCATCGCCACGATGGCCACAAGGGTGGTGCCGGAGGTGAGGATGGTGCGTGACAAGGTCGCGTTGATCGCCAGGTCAAGCACCTCGACCGTGGGCCTGGTCTTGTATTTGCGGAACATTTCGCGGATCCGGTCATACACCACCACCGTGTCATTCATCGAATAACCCACAATGGTGAGGATCGCCGCGATGGTCGGCAGGTTGAACTCCAGCTGGGTCACCGCGAAAAAGCCGATGGTCAGGATCACGTCGTGGATCAGCGCCAGCACCGCGCCGACAGAAAACTGCCACTCGAACCGGAACCAGATATAGAGCAGCATCAGGACAAGCGCGACGATGACCGCGGTGGTGCCCGCCACGATCAGCTCACCGGACACCTGGGGCCCGACCACCTCGACGCTGAGATATTCCACAGAGGTCAAAGTGTCGTTCAGCACCGCCTGAACGGCCCGGCGGGCGGCCTGCTGGGCCGCTTCAAAGTCTTCCACGGTCTCGCCTGACACACGCGCTGCGGTTTCCACGTCGACCATGGCGACGCGCACCAGCACATCGGACGGACCGCCAAACTCCTGCACCTGCACATCGCCCAGATTGAGTTCGGCCAGCGCGGTGCGGATCTGACCCAGATCGGCCGGCTCGGGCGCGGTGGTCAGGGCGATCGCGGTGCCGCCCCGGAAATCGATGCCGAGATTAAGCCCGAACGTGAAAAAGGCGCCCACCGATCCAAGGACCAGGAACAGCGACAGGATAAAGGCGCCGACCCGCATCCGGATGAACTGGAATTGGGTTTCGGATGGCAGGAGCCGCACCAGGGGGAAAGCGTTCATGACCGGTGGCTCCTACATCGCCAGCTTTTTGGGGCGCCCGAACCGCAGCCAGGTCGCGATCAGCAGGCGTGACAGCACGAACGCGGTGAACACCGAGGTCAGGATCCCGATGCCCAGCGTCACAGCGAAGCCGCGCACGGGCCCTGCGCCCATCATGTACAGCACGGCGGCTGCGATGAAGGTCGTGATATTGGCGTCCAGAATGGCCGAGAGGGCGTGGTTATAGCCGTTCTCGATCGCGCTCGCGAGCGTTCGCCCGTTGCGCCACTCCTCTCGTATGCGCTCATAGATCAGCACATTGGCGTCCACCGCCATGCCGATGGTCAGCACGATCCCGGCGATGCCCGGCAGGGTCAGCGTCGCCTGAAGACCTGACAATGCCCCAAGCAACAAGAACACGTTGGTGATCAGGGCGGCCGTGGAGACGATCCCGAAATATCCGTAGGCGAGCCACATGAACACGATCACCAGGCCAAACCCGATCAGGATCGCGATCTGGCCGCGCTCAATGGAGTCCTGGCCCTGGCTTGCGCCCACCGTGCGCTCTTCAATCGGCGCCAGTCGCGCGGGCAGCGCGCCAGCGCCAATCATGGTCGCCAGGTCCGTGGCCGAGCGGACGGTGAAATTGCCCTGGATAATGCCCGATCCGCCCAGGATCGCCGAGCGGATCACCGGCGCCGTGATGATCACATCGTCCAGCACCACCGCAAAACGCCGCCCGATATTGCGCTGGGTCGCCTCGCCAAAGGCCCGGGCGCCGGACTGGTTGAAGGTGAAGGCCACCACGGGCTGACCGTTTTCATCAAAGCTCTGGCCGGCATTGGTCAGCTGCTCGCCCGTCACCAGGGCGCGGCGCTGCACGGCGAGGCAGGGCTCGCTCGGCTCATCCGTGGGATAGGCCCCGATGCCCGGCGGCGTGCGGCCGCGGCAGTCAGGCCCCAGATCCACGCCCGATTCCACCATGTGGAAGGTCATGCGCGCCGTGGTGCCCACCAGCTCGATAATGCGCTGGGGGTCGCTTTCGCCCGGCACCTGCACCAGCACCCGGTCATCGCCCTGACGCGCAATCACCGGCTCGGTGGTGCCCATGCCGTCAATGCGGCGGCGGATGATCGAGATGGATTGCTGCACCGTGCGCCGGCGGATGGAGTCCAGCTCCGCTTCGGAGATATCGATCGTGATCGTGCGCCCGTCGCCGGAGTCGCGGATGTCCAGCGTGCGCGCCGTGCCCGCCTGACCGCCCGTGCCGGTGACCCGGTCATTGATGTCATCCAGGCGGCGCAGTGCGCGCGCCATGTCCTCCGGGTCGCTCAGCCGCACCACAATCTGGCTGTCGATCACCGCAGGCTGACCCGACGTCAGGATCGGCGGCGTGCCCCGGAACAGGATTCGCACATCATCCTGAAGATTGTTCAGCCGCTCCTGGCGCACCTCATCGAGATCGACCTGGAACACCAGATGCGACCCGCCCTGGAGGTCCAGGCCCAGATTGACCGTCTGATTGGGCAGGAAGGACCACGGCGCATGCGCCCGCCCGTCCTCACCGTGACGCACCGATTCAGGCACGAAATTGGGCAGGGTGAACACGAAGCCGATGAGGACGACGGCCAGAATCAGCACCGTCTTCCAGGGAGGGAAATAAAGCATGGGCGTCCCGGTCTTGCTGGCGCGGGGTCTGGTGAACAGCCCCGCGCGGCGCGCTTATTCCGACGGCTTGTCGCCAGCAGGCTTGGCCGGCGCCTTGCGGGCGGCGGGCTTGCGCGCAGCCGGCTTCTTGGCGGCCGGCTTCGCTGCGGGCTTGGGCTTGGGCTTGTTCCCGGCGTCGTCATCATCGCTGGAATCATTGGCCGGCTCGGTGCGGGTGCGCACCTGGGTGATGGTCGAGCGGATGACCTTGACGCGAACGCCTTCGGACAACTCCAGCGTCGCCTCATCATCGGTCAGGCGCGTGACCTTGCCGATCAGACCGCCGCCGCTGACCACTTCATCGCCCCGGCGCAGGTTCGAGATCATCTCGCGATGACGCTTCGCCTGCTGCTGCTGGGGACGCATGATGAGGAAGTAGAAAATGGCGATGAACGCCACGATCATCAGGAGCGTGCTGAGGAATTGGCCACCGCCAGCGGCGGCTCCTATAAGGAATGTATCAGTCGCGACGGTCATAAGCGCTCCACGGTTGAGGGGGATTGAACTGCGCCGCGACTATATCGGGGTGCGCCCGCGTTGCAACAAGGCCTGACGGCTGAATTCTAGCGGCGGGGCAGTTGATCAAGCGGATTGACCGGCGTCACGCCCCGGCGAATCTCAAAGTGCAAGACAGGCCCCTCGCCCGGTCCGGCGCCGCCGGCGTCAGCGATATGCTCGCCGGCGTTCACACGCTGGCCCTGCTGGACGCGCAGCACTGAATTGAGGCCATAGGCCGTTACCCAGCGGTCCTCGTGGCGGATCAGCACCAGCTCGCCATAACCCTGCAACTCATTGCCCGCATAAACCACTTCGCCCGCCGCTGCAGCGCGCACCGGCTCGCCGACGCGCGCGGAAATACGAATGCCGTCCAGGCGCCGGCCGGATGAATTGCCAAACTGCGCCACGACCGGCCCCTGCAGCGGCCACGCAAAGGCGGGGGCTGGCGTACTGGGCGCGGGTGGCGGAGGCGGTGGCGGCGGAGGGGGGCTGGCGGTCACCGGCGGCCGCGTGGCGCCGCCACCCGTCGTCTGACGCGGCGGCGCTTCTGCAACGGACTGACGCGGCGTTCCGGCCACGCGCAATTCCTGGCCAGGATAAATGGTGGAGCTTTCGCTGATCCCGTTGAGCCGCGCGAGATCGCGCGTGCTCATGCCGTGATTGAGGGCGATGCGATAGAGATTGTCGCCGCGGCGGACCGTGTAGACCGAGGGGCCGGGCATGCGCAGGCTCTGTCCCGCGCGCAGGGTGTAGGGCGACGACAGACCATTCTCGGCCGCCATCGCTTCAATCGTCGTTCCGCACCGCACGGCGATGGCGCTCAGCGTATCGCCGCGCTGCACCGTGACGCTGCGTCCGCAAGATGCCGACGGGGCGCTGGATACGCTTCCATGGTCGATGGGCGCTGGCGCACGCGGCGCGGTTCCGCACGCGCCAAGCGCCAACACCACACTTCCAAGCAACAGGCGCCGGGCGCTCTGACGCATGGCTGGAAACCCTCGCGAATGATCCATAGTCACACGCGATCATGACGCAGGAGCGTTAACCGTGCGTTGACTATGCGCCCGCGTCTGCTTGTCCGGCCGCAACCGGCTCAAGGCGCTGGTACTCGCCAAGTCCGCAGGCGCCGCGGGACATATTGGACGACGTGTCGACCACACGGATGATTTCGCAACGGCACAGCTGGCCGCCTGGAATCCGGTACTGGATATAGGAGAACGGGCTGGACGCGCCAAAGCATCCGCGGCTCACCTCATTGAGATAGGTGTCCCCGCCCCGGGTCGTGACCAGCCAGCGGCTGTCGTCAAGCGGTGTGATGCTGCGAATCCGTGTGGTCGAGAGGCAGGAACGGGATTCACCGGTCTCGGTGAACTGCGCCAGGCGGGCGTCGGCCCGCTCTTGTGTGGACTGGCTGTGCGCCGCCGCACTCAGGCCCAGTGCGATGACGGCGGCGCCCATGACGTGCTTGATCATGACGGTCTCCTTGCTTGCTCGCGCCGGTTGACAAGGCATCAGCGCGTTGCAGCGATTATAGCATTGATTCAGCGCATTGCCTCGGGCGCAGTCTGTCCCGGGCATTAATTCGTGCTCATATCCGGTTCATGAACAGGTTCAGCCAGCGCCATGGCGCGTGGCGCAAATCTTGCGCAAAGTGGCTTTCACGCCTGACGATTTGCAGGAATGCGCACCATGATGAAACATCTTCTGTGCCTGATCGCCTTGGCTGTCATCGCCAGTCCCGGCGCGGCGGCGCAAAACCCCGGTCAGATCGCGCGCGCGCAAGCGGGCGCTGACTGCCCCGGCTGCAATCTGTTTCAGGCCGATTTGTCCTACCGGGCGCTGGACCGGGCCGACTTCTCGCGCGCCCGTCTGCGCCAGGCCGATCTGAGTGTGTCGACTTTCAACAATGCGCGGTTTGACGGCGCGGATCTGACCGTTGCAAATCTGTTCGCGGCGCGCTTTACCGGCGCGAGTTTCGCCCAGGCCGATCTCAGCCGCGCCACCCTGGTCGGCGCGCATTTCGGCGGCGCCAATTTCACTGGCGCGCGTCTGGACGGCGCCAATCTGTCGGGCGCAGAACTGGCTGAAGCACACGGCCTGACCCCGACCCAGCTGGCCGGCGCCTGCGGGGACGCATCCACTACCCTGCCCGCAGGTTTGAGCTTGCCGCCATGCCGGGCGCATGGCCTTACTGCGAATTAAGTCGCGTCCCACGCCTGTCCACGCTAGCGTTAGCGGCATGATCCTGCGTGCCTCACTCGCCACCGCTTGCGCCCTGTTTCTCGCCACAACCCAGGTTGCGGCGCAGGAGCCGCATCGCCGTCTGGTGATCAGCGGCGATTGCCTGCAGTGCGATTTCGCCGGCAAGAACCTCGCCGGCATTCAGATTCTGGGCGGAGATTTCTCCGGCACACGCCTGTCCGGCGCCGAGATGCTGGGCGCGCGTATTCTCGATGTGCGCCTTGATGGCGCTGACATGGCCGGGGTGTCCCTCGCCGAGGCGCATCTGGCCGATTCCTCGCTTGAAGCCGCCTCGCTGGGCGGCGCGCGTCTGGACCGGGCGCGCCTGCACCGGGTCAATCTGCAGAATGCGCGCCTTGACGGCGGCCGGCTGGATGGCGCGGTGATGCTGCTGACCGATCTGTCCGGCGCCCGGATGCGTCAGGTCAGCGCGGTCGGGGCGGTTCTGCGTCAGTGCAGTCTGGAGCGGGCCGATCTGCGCAGCGCCGATATGACCGGCGCCCACATTGTGTCCGGCCGTCTGGGCGGCGCGGACCTGCGCAGCGCGGTGATGACCGGCATGATCATCGAAAACTCCGACCTCACGGGCGCGGACATGCGCGGCGCCGGCCTGAGCGGCGCACGGTTCATCGCGGTGAATTTGTCCGGCGCCGATTTCCGCGGCGCCGAAGGGCTGGATGCAGACACGTTCCGCCTCGCCTGCGGTGACGATCGCACGCGGCTGCCCGAGGGCGCCGGTCTTCCGTCCTGCAGCGAGCCTGTCCAGATTGCGCGCTTTGTGGCCGCCCAGCGGCCCGGCCGCATGCCCGCTGACCAGCGCGCCCGCATGGATGACGTGCGCGCCTCGCTGGAACAGGCGCTCGTCCACTCCGAGCGTGCCTTCATGTCACGCCATCACGCCCAGTCCGAAGCGTTCGAGGCGGCCCGGCAGGGCCTGCGCGCCGCCGCCGAGGCGATGGCCGCCGCCGAGCTGGATTCAGACCAGACCAGCTGGCGCTTCGAAATGCGCCGCTCCGAGATCGGCGAGCCGCTGCGCGTCATGATCGAACAGTCCGCACCCCCGCGCCCGCCCCGGCGCGGCACGCTGGGCCCCGAAGCCGTCCGGCCCCCGCAAGCTCCCGATCTGCGCCGCGAGCCGCCCCGGCGCCCGCAAACGCCAGAGCCGCGCCGCGAGCGGCCGGACCGCTAGGGCATCAACCGCGCAAATCAGGCTTTCTTCGGCTCCGGCGCGACGGTGCGCAGGTGCAGTTCGCGCAGCTGGCGCAGCTCCGGCTCGGCGGGCGCGTTCATCATCAGATCGCGCGCTTGCTGATCTTTGGGGAACATCACCACTTCGCGCAGATTCTCCACGCCCGCCAGCAACATCACGATCCGGTCCACGCCCGGCGCGATGCCGCCGGGGGGCGGCGCGCCGCAGCGGAAGGCGTTGAGCATGCCGCCAAACGCCGTCTCGACGGTTTCGGGGCCGTAGCCGGCGAACTCGAAGGCTTTGAGCATCACGTCCGGGCGGTGGTTCCGGATCGCGCCTGAGGACAGCTCCACCCCGTTGCACACGATGTCGTACTGCCAGGCGTTCAGGCCCAGCAGCGTCTCGTGATCGTCCGGGCTCAGCGCCATAAAGGCGTCCGGGTCCATTTGAGGCATGGAGAACGGGTTGTGGGAGAACTCCACCTTCTTGTTTTCCTCGTCCCACTCATACATCGGAAAATCGATGATCCAGCAGAATTTGAAGATGTTCTCTTCAAACAGCCCCAGCTCGCGTCCGACCACGTCGCGCGCCTTGCCGGCGAAGCTGTAAAACGCCTTGGGATCGCCCGCGGCGAAGAACACCGCGTCGCCCGCTTCCAGGCCCAGCTGTGTGCGGATCGCCTCGGTGCGCTCAGGCCCGATATTCTTGGCGATGGGGCCGGCGCCTTCGAGCGCGCCGCCCTCCTCGCGCCAGAAGATATAGCCCAGCCCCGGCTGGCCTTCCTTCTGGGCCCAGGCGTTCATCCGGTCGCAGAAGGCGCGGCTGCCGCCGGATTTGGCCGGGATCGCCCACACTTCCACTTTCGGGTTCTTCTCGATCATGCCGGCGAACACCTTGAAGCCGGACCCGGCGAAGTGTTCGGTGACCGCCTGCATTTTGATCGGGTTGCGCAGATCCGGCTTGTCCGAGCCATAGCTGCGGATGGCCTCGGCGTAGGGAATGCGCGCAAACGCCTCGTCAGGGACATGGCGCTCGCCGGCGAATTCCTGGAACACGCCGTGGAGCACCGGCTCGATGGCGTTGAACACGTCTTCCTGGGTGACGAAGCTCATTTCCATGTCGAGCTGGTAGAACTCGCCCGGTGCGCGGTCGGCGCGGGCGTCCTCGTCGCGGAAGCAGGGCGCGATCTGGAAATAACGGTCAAAGCCCGACACCATGATCAGCTGTTTGAACTGCTGGGGCGCCTGGGGGAGCGCATAGAACTTGCCCGGATGCAGACGCGACGGCACCAGAAAGTCGCGCGCGCCCTCGGGCGAGGACGCGGTCAGGATCGGGGTCTGGTACTCGGCAAAGCCCTGATCGGTCATGCGCCGGCGCAGCGAGTCGATGATCTGGCTGCGCAGCACGATGCGCTTGTGCAGGCTCTCGCGGCGCAGATCAACATAGCGGTGTTTGAGGCGCACTTCCTCTGACCAGTCCGGCTCGCCGAACACCGGCAGGGGCAGTTCGTCCGCCGCCGACAGCACCTGCACGTCGGACACGCGCAGCTCCACCGCGCCGGTGGGCAGACCGGCGTTCACCGTGTCGTCGGAGCGCGCGATCACCTCGCCGGTGACGCACACCACGCTCTCCACCCGCAGGCGCTCCAGCGTGGCGAAATGGGCATTGTCCGGCTCCAGCACGCACTGGGTCAGGCCGTAATGATCGCGCAGATCAACGAACAGCAATCCGCCATGGTCGCGCTTGCGATGGATCCAGCCGGACAGGCGCGCGGTCTGACCGACATCGTCCTTGCGCAGGGCGCCGCAGGTATGGGTGCGATAGGCGTGCATGGCGTGATGATCCGATCCGGAGTGGCGGGAGTGTCGTGCAGGAAAGCGAGCGCGGGTTTTGGCGGCGCCTGCGCGCGCTTGTCAAGGAAGGCGCAGCCGTCTTGTGAAGCGGCGAGAACCCCGCCAGCATGCGCGGCCATGCGCGCACACATCTTCAATCTCGGATTCTGGGCCATTTCCGGCCTGATGGCGATCCTGTTCTCGCCCGTCCTGCTATTGCCGGGACGCGGCGGCGTTGCGTTCGTCATTCACTGGCATGCGCGCATCTTCCGCGCCTGGCTGGGCGTGTGCGGGGTGAAGGTGGCGTATCGCGGCCTGCACCATGTGCGCGCGATTCCCGCCGCCGTGCTGGCGGCCAAGCACCAGAGCTGGGGCGACGGATTGCTTCAGGTCGCGCGCGACCGGGATCTGGCCTATGTCATCGGCGACCACATGCTCGCCTTCCCGCTGGCCGGGCTATACCTGCAAAAGGCAGGCGCCGTCGTGGTCGACGCCACCAGCGGCGGACGGCGCACGCCCGGCGCGTTCGAGGCGGGGGTTGAGCGGCTGACGCGCGAGGGACGCGCGGCGCTGATCTTTCCCGAAGGCGGGATCGCCGGTCCCGGTTCAAGCCTGCGCTACCGCAAGGGGGCGCACAAGCTCGCCTGCGCGCTGGGGCGCGACGTGATCCCGGTGGCCACCAATCTGGGCTG
>JAIUMW010000094.1 GCA_022565365.1 Oceanicaulis sp. | reverse complement strand
GTCTCGGCGAAATGACCACCCAGAGCTATGATCTGTTCGACGTGCCCGGCGGGCTGGAAGACCGGCTGATCCACATCCATCCCGGCGGGGAGGAGCTGGGCCGCGTCTATCATCCCGACATGGCCGTCACGGCGTCGCCCGGCGCCGCGATGCTCGCCATCGCAGAGGCGGCCACCCCGCAAAACGCCGCCCGCCGCGCGGCCTGGGTCGCAGCGCGCCGCGCCGATTACGAAGCCTTCGTTCAGCCCGTCCCCGTCACTGGAGCTGTGAACCCGTCTGAAATCTGGCGCGCGGTGTCGGCGAAGCTCGGGGATCAGGCGATCATGACCAATGGCGCGGGCAATTTCGCCGCCTGGCTGCACCGCTTCTTTGACCACAGCGCGTATCCCGGCCAGCTGGCGCCCACATCGGGGGCCATGGGCTATGGCCTGCCCGCCGCCATCGCCGCCAAGCTGCGCCATCCCGAACGCCCGGTGATCGCCGTGTGCGGCGACGGAGACTTCCTGATGGCCGCGCCGGAGCTCGCCACCGCCGTCCAGCATCGCGCGAATATCGTCGTGTGCGTGTTCGACAACGGAACCTACGGCACGATCCGGATGCATCAGGAGCGCGCCTATCCCGGCCGCGTGTCCGGCACGGGCCTCGTCAATCCCGACTTCAAGATGATGGCGATGAGCTTCGGCATGGCCGCCTGGTATGTCGCCGCCACCGACGAGTTCCTGCCCGCGCTGGAAGAAGCGCTGGCGTCAGGGCGCCCGTCCCTCATCCATGTGCGCCAGTCACCCGAAGACATCGCCCCGGGCAAAAGGCTGAGCCAGCTTTAGGGGTGGGGCTGCCTCCTCTGCATGGCCGGGCCTTTGCGCATCGCGCGCACTGGGCTATCACCCGGCCAACATGATCATCCAGCCGGGGGCCCATCCATGAGCGTCATCGTCGATATCCGCGCGCGCGAAATTCTCGACAGCCGGGGCAATCCCACTGTGGAGGTGGATGTTGAGCTGGATGATGGCTCCATGGGCCGCGCCGCCGTGCCGTCGGGCGCCTCCACCGGCGCCCATGAGGCTGTGGAGAAACGCGATGGCGGCCCGCGCTATGGCGGCAAGGGCGTGCGCGAGGCCGTCGCGGCGGTCGAGACCGAGATTTACGAGAATATCGTCGGCATGGAGGCAGCTGAACAGCGCGTGATCGACGAGGCTATGATCGAGCTCGACGGGACGAGCAATAAGGCGCGCCTGGGCGCCAATGCGATTCTGGGCGTGTCGCTGGCGACAGCGAAGGCGGCGGCGCAGTCGCGCAAGCTGCCGCTCTACCGCTATCTGGGCGGGGTCAATGCGCGCATCCTGCCCACCCCGATGATGAACGTCATCAATGGCGGCGCCCATGCCGACAATCCGGTGGATTTCCAGGAATTCATGATCATGCCCACCGGCCTGCCGAGCTTTTCTGAAGGCCTGCGCTGCGGGGCGGAGATTTTCCACGCCCTTAAAAGCCGCCTCAAAACGGGCGGGTATTCCACCAATGTGGGCGATGAGGGCGGGTTCGCGCCCGATCTCAAAAGCGCCGAGCACTGCCTGGACGAGCTGATGGCCGCCATAGAGGCGGCTGGATACAGCCCCGGCAAGGACGTGGTGCTGGCGCTGGATGTGGCCTCCACCGAGTTTTTCCGCGACGGGCAATACGTGCTGGAGGGCGCCGGGCGCACCTGCTCGTCGGAGGAGTTCGCCACCTATCTCACCGAACTGGTGCGCGCCTATCCCATCGTCTCCCTCGAGGACGGCATGGCCGAGGATGACTGGGCGGGCTGGACGGCGCTGACCCAGGCGCTGGACGGCGAATGCCAGCTGGTGGGCGATGATCTCTTCGTCACCAACCCCGAGCGCCTGTGGCGCGGCATTGAGGAGGGCGCGGCCAACGCCCTGCTGGTCAAGGTCAACCAGATCGGTACGCTGTCGGAGACGCTCGACGCTGTGGAGATGGCCCTGCGCGCGGGCTATGGCGCGGTGATGAGCCACCGCTCGGGCGAAACCGAAGATTCCACCATCGCGGATCTCGCCGTCGCCACCAATTGCGGACAGATCAAGACCGGCTCGCTGGCGCGCTCGGACCGCACCGCCAAATACAACCAGCTCCTGCGCATCGAAGCCGAGCTCGGCTCGGCGGCGACTTATGCCGGGCGCACGGCGATCGCGGCGGGGTAGGCAGCCCCCTACCCGAAATTCTTCAAAATCCGCTGCTTGCTGCGGTTCCAGTCGCGCTGCTTGATGGTTTCGCGCTTGTCGACGGTCTTTTTGCCTTTGGCCAGGCCAATCTGGAGCTTGGCCATGCCGCGCTCGTTGAAGAACAGGCGCAGGGGCACAATGGTCAGCCCGTCTTTCTGGACTGACCCCGCAAGCTTGTTCATTTCGCGCTTGTGCAAGAGGAGCTTACGGGCGCGCTTTGGATCGTGATTGAAGCGATTACCGTGGCCATAGGGCGGGATATCGCAATTGATCAGCCAGATCTCGCCCTTTTCCGGACTGACATAGGCTTCGGCGATATTGGCCTTGCCCATGCGCAGGCTTTTCACCTCGGTGCCGGTCAGCACCATGCCGGCCTCGAAGGTGTCGGTGATTTCGTAATCGAACCGGGCGCGCCGGTTGACGGCGACCAGGCCCTTGTCGGGTCCCGAACTGCTCATATCAGGCCACAGCTTTCCATGGCCGCGCGCACGCGGGCCTTGACCGGATCGGGACACGGCGTGAGCGGCAGGCGCACCTCGTCAGAGCACAGGCCCAACAGCGACAGGCCGTACTTCACCGGCGCGGGGCTCGGCGCAGCGAACAGGGCGGCGTGCAGGGGCGCGAGCGTGTCATGCAGTGTGCGCGCCTCGTCCCAGCGCCCCTCCCGCATGGCGGTCTGAAACTGCGCGCACAGCTCGGGCGCGAGGTTTGAGGTCACCGAGATGGCCCCTGCCCCGCCATGGGCGTTGAAGCCCAGCGCCGTGGCGTCATCGCCTGAGAGCTGGATGAACTCCTCGCCAATCAGGGCGCGGTGCTCGGTGACGCGCTCCATGCGGGCGGTGGCGTCCTTCACCCCGATGACATTGGGATGGCCGGCCAGGCGCGCCATGGTCTCGGGCAATATGTCGACCACCGAGCGGCCGGGGATGTTGTAGATGAAGATCGGCAAAGCGACGGCGTCGGCCACCGCCTCGATATGGGCGGCGATCCCGTCCTGGGACGGCTTGTTGTAATACGGCGCAACGACCAGGCCCGCGTCCGCGCCGACGGTCTTGGCGTGGCGCTGAAGTTCGATGGTGGAGGCGGTCGCATTGCTGCCAGTCCCGGCGATCACCGGCACGCGCGCAGCGCACACCTCCACGCACAAATCGATCACGCGCAGATGCTCGGCCCGCGTCAGGCAGGGCGTCTCGCCCGTGGTGCCCGCCGGCACCAGGGCGTGCGTGCCCGCCGCGATCTGGCGCTCGATCAGGGCGGCGAACACCGCCTCGTCCACGGCGCCGTTCTTGAATGGCGTCACGAGAGCCGTCATGGAGCCGCGCAGCATGAAAAAGTCCGTTCAAGGCTTCGAAAAATCAGGGGCGCGGACCATACGACTGCAACCCTCATGCGCCAAGGGCGCTCAAGCACGTGGACAGAAGCTCCGCCGTGCATCAGCATTGGGAATGAGGGGCGCCAAGAGCGGGATGTCTACGATGATCATGCGTTTTGTGACCGTGCTGGCCGCCAGCGCTGTGATTGGTGGAGCTGCGCACGCGCAGAGCCCTGTGCCGCGCCTGGCGCCGCCCGTGCCCAACCATATCGCGTCGCTCAGCGATGCCGATTTTGACCTGTTCCGGCGCGCTATGCGCGCGGCCAGTGATGATGACTGGGGGTTCGTGCGTGAAGCCGCCTACCAGGTCAGCGACCCGGCAGCCCAGCGCATCCTGTTGTGGCGCATGGCGACCAGCGATGCGCGCACGTCATTTTCCGACCTGCATCTCGCCCTCGACCAGCTGGCGGGCTGGCCGCGCGAGGCGGCGATCCAGCGCGAGGCGGAATGGAAGATCGAGGATTCCGGTTTCAGCCCGGCCATGGTCGCCGCATGGTTTGAGAACCGCGAGCCGCTGACCGGCGAGGGCCGGGTGGCGCTGGGCCGCGCGCTGATCGCGCTGGGACGGGCCGATGAAGGCCACGAGCAGATCCGCACCGCCTGGCGCGGCCAGTCCATGCGGCTGAGCTTCCAGACCGATACGCTGCGCGAGTTCAGCGCGATCCTGACGCGCGAGGACCATGCCGAGCGGGTCGATTATCTGTTGTGGGCCGGCCAGCGCACCGCCGCCAGCCGCCTGATCCCGGAATTGTCCCAGGGCGAGCAGCGCCTGGCCCAGGCGCGCATCTCGCTGGCCGCGCGCCAGGCGGGCGTGGACGCGGCGGTCAACGCCGTGCCGGCCTCGCTGCAGACCAATCCGGGGCTCATTTACGAACGCGCGCGCTGGCGCCGCCAGCGCCGGGTCGGCGACGCCCTGCCCCTCTTGCTGGAACTGCCCGATCAGCACCAGAACCAGGGCGCCCTGTCGTCCATGTGGACCGAGCGCAAGCTGATGATCCTGGACCGTGTGCGCGAGCGCGACTGGGACTCCGCCTATCAGCTGGCCGCCAGCCACGGCATGAGCGCGGGTGTGGATTTTGCCGACGCCGAGTTCAACGCCGGCTGGATCGCGCTGACGGGCCTGAACCGGCCTGAAGTCGCGCTGGAGCATTTCCTGTCGCTGGAAGACGGCGTGCGCACGCCGGTCTCGCTGGCGCGGGCGAAGTACTGGCAGGGCCGAGCGGCCGAAGCCGCGGGTCAGCTGGATCTGGCGCGCGAGCGCTTCCTGGCCGCCGCCGAGCATCCCACCGCCTATTACGGCCAGCTGGCCATTCTGGCGCTGGGCCCCGACGCCGCCGAGATTGTCCTGCCGCCTGATCCCGATCCCGCACCTGAAGTGCGCGCGGCGTTTGAAGCGCGCACCGAAGTGCGCGCCGTGCGCCTGCTGGCCGAAAGCGGATCGGATTATTTCTTCCGGGTGTTCGTCTATCACTTCGCCAACGCCGTGGAGTCGGCCGAGGAAGTGGCGATGCTCGCCGATATCGCGATGGACCATATGCGCCTGCGCGAGGCCGTCCGCAC
The DNA here is from genome assembly GCA_022565365.1 of Oceanicaulis sp. Classification (GTDB taxonomy): domain Bacteria; phylum Pseudomonadota; class Alphaproteobacteria; order Caulobacterales; family Maricaulaceae; genus Oceanicaulis. The sequence continues at coordinate 5,487 of JAIUMW010000094.1, read as the reverse complement.
CGCCAAGGCCAGCCGCACGGCCGGCACGGCGCTGGCCGAGCGCGCCTATCCGATCATCGATCTGCCACGCAACGCTCCGGTCTTCCCCGACGCGGCGCTGACCTTCTCGGTGATCCGCCAGGAGACCGAGTTTGATGCGCGCGCGGTGTCTGGCGCGGGCGCGCGCGGCATCATGCAGATGATGCCCGCCACCGCGCGCCAGACCGCCCAGCAATTGCGCGTGCCGTATAATCTCGAATGGCTGACCGACGATCCCCAGTACAACATGATGCTGGGCATGGCCCATCTTGATCAGGTGGTGAACGCCTATGACGGCTCGCTGGTGATGGCGCTGGCGGCGTATAACGCCGGCGGACACCGGGTGCGCACCTGGGTGGCCAATTACGGTGATCCGCGCACTGGCGACATTGACCCCATCGACTGGATCGAGAGCATCCCGTTTTCCGAGACCCGCAACTATGTCCAGCGGGTGATCGAGAATGTGCAGGTCTATCGCGCGCGCATGTCTGAAAGCGGCTCCGCGCCCCTCACCCTGCAAAGCGACATGGTGGGCGGCCAGTTCCGCCGCGACCTGCCCGCCCTGCCCGCCGATTTCGTCGCCGCCATGCGCGAAGCCGAAGCGCTGGAGGCACTGGAAGCCGAGGACGCTGACTATGACGGTGGCGATGACGGCGCAGGGAGCAATGGTGACGGCGGCGCCAGTGAAGGCCCCAGCGGCCGCTAGCCCCGCTTCAACGCCGCGCAGGCGCTGGCGAACACGTCGTGGAACATGGCTTCGGTGAGCCGGCCCGTATTCGTGTTGTAGCGCGAGCAGTGATAGCTGTTGAACATGATCAGCGGCCCGCCCGGCCCCTCCAGATCGTGGCGCGCACCGTGGCCGAAGGCGTAAGCTGACAGCTTCAGCCCAAGCGCCCTGAGCGTGTTGTCATGGGCGATGCGCCCCAGCGTGATGACAGCCTTGAGCTGTGGCAGGGCGGCGATGCGCGCGGCCAGGAAAGGCCGGCAATTGCTCATCTCCTCGCCCACCGGCTTGTTCTGGGGCGGCGCGCAGCGCACGGCGTTGGTGATCATGGCGCCGGTCAGGCGCAGATCATCCTCGCCATCAGGATCGAAACGCCCGGCGCTCAGGCCGTATTTCGCCAGCGTGGGATAGAGCAGATCGCCCGCCCAGTCGCCGGTGAAGGGCCGCCCCGTTCGGTTCGCCCCGGTGCGCCCCGGCGCCAGCCCCACGATCAGAAGGCGCGCCGCCTCGTCGCCAAAGCTGGGCACGGCGCCGTTGAACCAGTGCGGTTCGTCGCGGGCGTTCAGCTGGCGGTAGGCGACCAGGCGCGGGCACAGCGCGCAGTCGCGCGCCGCCTCGGGCCTAGTTGTCATCGCCGTCATCACCCTCGTCTTCGGTGGTTTCGGTATAGTCGCGATAGCGCCGCTCGCGCCCGACCAACTTGCCCAGATCGGCCAGCTCGATGAAGGCGTCGGCCTGACGGCGCAGATCGTCGGACGCCATGGGGGGGGAGGATTTCAGGGTGGAGACCACCGAGACGCGCACGCCCCTGCGCTGCACCGCTTCGACCACCTTGCGGAAATCGCCATCGCCGGAGAACAGCACGATGTGATCAAGATAGCCGCAAGCCTCCATCATATCGACGGCCAGATCGACATCCATGTCGCCCTTGACCCGCCGGCGCCCGCTATCGTCGGAATACTCCTTGGCCGCCTTGGAGACGATCTTGAAGCCGTTATAGTCCAGCCAGTCGATCAGCGGACGGATCGGGGTGTACTCCTCGTTCTCCAGGAGCGCGGTGTAGTAATTGGCCCGGATCAGCCGGCCGCGCTTGCGGAACTCCTCCAGGAGCTTTTTGTAGTCGATGTCGAAATCGAGCCCGCGCGCCGCCGAATACAGGTTCGCGCCGTCGATAAAAATGCCAAGCCGCTCGTTGGGATAGAAGGTCATCGCCTATGCCTTTCGCTAAATCGATGATGGAAAATGCGTCACGCCAGGCCATTTATATCGGGCTTGGCGCAAACCAAGCATACCGGGGCCGCGCGCCGCTTCAAACGCTCAATTCAGCCCTGCGCGCCCTGGGCGCAGCCGGTGTGGAAACACGAGCCGCCTCGCGTCCCTGGCGCAGCCCGGCCTGGCCCGATCCGTCCGATCCGCCATTCGTGAACGCATGCATCGCCGTGCAGACACAGCATGATCCGGCCGCGCTGATGGCGGTGCTGCATCAGGTGGAGGCTACGCATGGACGCGCGCGCGCCGTCCGCAACGCCCCGCGCACGCTGGACCTTGATCTCATCGATTATCAGGGCCGTTCAGGCCGGTTTCCCGGCGGGCTGGAGCTGCCGCACCCGCGCGCGCACGCGCGGGCTTTCGTCCTGCTGCCGCTGAAAGATATCGCTGCGCACTGGCGCGATCCGGCCAGTGGCGCCACACTGCAAAGCCTGATCGCCGCCCTGCCCGCAGCCGAGCGCCGCGCCTGCCGTCCGGCAGGCGGGGTGTTGTGCGCTGCGGCGTAAGGCTTGAAGGCGCCGCCCGCGTGGGGTATCTGCACGGGTTCACGTCTCGCTTGGTTTTTTGGAGGCCCGCGCATGGCCCGCGTCACCGTTGAAGACTGCATCAAGAAGGTCGAGAACCGCTTCGAGCTGGTTCTGCTGGCCGCTCACCGTGCGCGCACCATCGCTGCCGGCGCCCCGCTGGTGGTTGATCGTGATAATGATAAGAACCCGGTGGTCGCCCTCCGCGAAATCGCCGATGACAAGCTTGATCTGGGCGGTCTGACCGAGAACCTGATCGCCGGCCTGCAGCGCGTCATCCCGTCCGACGACGAGGAAGAAGCCGAGCGCGAGCGTCAGGCCGAGGCCCGCCCGGCCCTACCCGCTCCGGAAATGGACGAAGCGGCCATGCTCAAGGCGCTGCAGTCCGACCGCGACGGACCGGCTGACGGCCGACTCTAAGCCGTGACGGCGCTGGCGACCCCGTCTGCGCTTCTGCCCGCCGACGCCATTCCCAGCGCCGACGCCCTGGTGGCGCGTGTTCAGGCCTATGACCCCGAGGTCGATGGCGATCTGATCCGGCGCGCCTACGACTTCTCCAAGCGCCATCATCAGGGCCAGTTCCGCAAATCGGGCGAGCCCTATTACGGCCACACGGTCGCAGTCGCCATGCTGCTGGCCGAGCTGCGCCTGGATGCGGCGACGATCTGCACCGGCCTTCTGCACGACACGGTGGAAGACACCGACGCCACGCCAGAAGACATCAGCAGCCAGTTTGGTGACGACATCGCCCAATTGGTGGACGGGGTGACGAAGCTCGGTCAGATGGAGCTTGGCTCGAAGCGCACCAAGCAGGCGGAAAATCTGCAAAAGCTTGTGGTGGCGATCACCCGCGATGTCCGCGTGCTGCTGGTGAAGCTGTGCGACCGGCTGCACAATATGCGCACGCTGCATTTCCATTCACGCCAGGACAAGCGCGAGCGCATCGCGCGCGAGACGCTGGAGATTTACGCCCCGCTGGCCCGGCGCATCGGCGTGAACCGCGTGTGCACCGAGCTCGAAGACCTCGCCTTCCGCAATCTCAATCCGGCCGCGCACGAATCCATTCACCGCCGGCTGGAGGATTTGCGCCTCACCCGCCATGACGCCGTCGCGGCGGTGTCGGCCAGGCTCTCGGAACTACTCGACGAGGCGGGTCTGGACTGTGTGGTGTTCGGCCGGGAGAAGCGCCCCTACTCGATCTGGCGCAAGCTGGAGCGCAAGGGCGTCACATTCGACGATATCGCCGACATCTACGCTTTCCGGATTCTGGTGGACAATCCCATCGACTGTTACACCGCGCTGGGCCTGGTCCATCAGCGATGGCGCAGCGTGCCCGAGCGCTTCCGCGACTATATATCCACGCCTAAGCCGAACAATTACCGCTCGCTGCACACCACCATTATCGGCCCGTCCAATATCCGCCTCGAGCTGCAGATCCGCACCCATGACATGGATCGCATCGCCGAGACCGGCGTGGCGGCGCACTGGCGCTACAAGTCGGGCGGCTACGCCTATGACGCGGCGGCGGCCGAGGCGGCCGGCGGTGATCCGCTGGAACGCCTGCGTCCGCTGATGGAAATCCTGGAGCAGGGCGGCGATCCGGACGATTTCCTCGAGCATGCCAAGCTCGAAATGTTCGCCAACGAAGTCTATTGCTTCACGCCCAAGGGCGAGCTGATCGCCCTGCCCGGCGGCGCCACGCCGCTGGATTTCGCCTATGCGGTCCATACCGAGCTGGGCCACGCCACCATCGGCGCGAAGATCAACGGGCGCGACCGCCCGCTGCGCCCCCGGCTCCACAACGGCGACATGATCGAGATCATCAAGGGCGGCGTGCGCCAGCCCCCGGCGGGCTGGGAGGATCTGGTGATCACCGGGCGTGCGCGCGCCGCGATCCGCCGCCTGATCCGCTCGTCCGAAGCTGAAGAATTTATCCGCATCGGCAAGGTGATCGCCGAGCACGCCTTTCTGCGGGAGGGCAAGGTGTTTCGCGAGTCGGCTCTGGGCGACGCCCTGCGCCGGCTGGAAATGGACAGCGTGGATGATCTCTACCATGCGCTGGGCAAGGGCCGGATCTCCTCGATAGGCCTGCTTGAAGCAGTCTATCCCGGCCATCGCGAAATGCGCGGGCGCCGGCCCCAGGACCGCGAACGCATCGCCGACGCCAAGGCCGGCCTCTATGTCCACGGGCGCGGCCTGACCCCGGGGGTCAGCCTGCACTTTGCGCCCTGCTGCTCGCCCATGCCCGGCGACCGGATCGTGGGCGTAATGCGCGAGGGCAAGGGCGTGGAAGTTCATGTCATTGACTGCGAGCGCCTGGCCGAGATGGAAGACGAGCAGTCGCTGGAAAACTGGATCGACCTCAAATGGACCCCGGAGGCGGGCGCCCACGGCGTGTCCATCGGCCGGGTACTGGCCACCGTGCGCAATGAGCCCGGCGTGCTGGCCGAGATCGCCGGTTCGGTGGGCGAGGCCGGGGGCAATATCACCGATGTGAAAACCCTGCAGCGCACGCGTGACTTTTTCGAGATGGCGTTCGATGTGGAAGTGTTCGATGCGCGTCACCTCAACAATATCGTGGCGGCGCTGAAAACCAGTGACAAGGTGGTCACCGCCGAGCGCGCGCGCCGGCCGGGCGACATCCCCGACTACGAACCGCGGACCGAGCAGGAGCCGGCATGACCACGGACGACGTATTGGAAGAATTCCGCCAGGCGGGCGCGCTTCTGGAGGGGCATTTTATCCTCTCCTCGGGCCTGCACAGCTCCGTCTTCCTGCAAAAGGCGCTGGTGTTCCGAGACGGCGCGCGCACGGCGCGCCTCTGCCAGGCGCTGGCCGAGAAGATCATCACCGAAGGCCACGGCCCCTTCACCGCCATCGTGTCGCCCGCGCTGGGCGGGATTATTCCCGGCTATGAAACGGCGCGGGTGATGGGCCTGCCCTTTCTGTTTG
>JAIUMW010000093.1 GCA_022565365.1 Oceanicaulis sp. | reverse complement strand
CCAGCGCGCCCGCCTGCCCACCCCCGGCGTCGAAACCCCCGCCGTGCTGGCGGCGCCCAACCCCCCCCACCCCCCGGCCCCCCATAGCGGGGCGCGGGGGGGGTAGGCCCACCCCAGCGCCCACGCCGGTAGAGCCCAGGCGCTCACGCTCGATCACCGCGTCCAGAACCGGACGGCAGGGCGTGTTCAGCGTGCGCTGCGCCAGCTCCGCCAGTCCATGGAGGGCCTGCTTGCGGCTTGTGGCGTTCATATCCGCCACAATGCCGCCTTGCGGTATCAAGTCGATCAAGGTCATGTCCTGCTCAGCCAGACTGCCGCGCGGATTGCACCGTCAGGCGTGGGCGCTTGCGCCCGCCGCCAGCTTCGCGCCGTCTTTAGCGCTTCGCGCCGGATCAATCCAGCCCACATGTCCGTCCGGGCGCCGGTAGACGATGTTCACCGCGCTGTTGACCGCGTTGCGGAACATCAGGAAGGGCGCGTCGGCCAGATCCATTTCCAGCACCGCCATGGAGACGGTGAGGGTGCGCAACTCGCCGGCGGTTTCGGCGATGATCACCGGCTCGTCGCCGCCCACCGCGCCGCCGTCATCCTCGTCCAGATCAGCGTCCACATCGGCGTCCGCGGCGCCATTGCGCCGTCCCGATTGCAGCACCTTGATCGAGGCCATTTCTGCGGGCAGGGGCGATTTATTGTCGGCGTGGTGATCCTTCAGCCGGCGCTTGTAGCGGCGCAGGCGCTTCTCCATCCGCTGGGCCGCAGCTTCAGCCGCCGCATAGGCGTCCTCGCCCGATCCCGATGACTGCAGAAACGCGCCCGACGGCAGATGCAATGAACAATCGACCTTGAACCCGAACCCCTCCTTGGCGGCCACGACGAACGCTTCGGCGGGGCGGCTGAAATACTTCGCCGCCGCGTCGGAGACGCGCAACTCGATGCGCTCGCGCAGTGCCGGTGACACGTCGATGCCTTTGGAGACGAACTGGATTTGCATGGGAACTCCCTTTGCAGCCTGTGGCCGCGCACCGCAATCGGCGCTATCGGGCTCTCCCGCCGCGCCGGTGCGCGGCCCGCTCCCGGTCAAGGGGCGGGTATGTACGGTATCGGTCTGTCACCGGGCGCGTCAATGCGCCAGGCTCAGGTTCGCCAGCGCAAGGTGGCGGCGCGCACCGGGTTTTCAAAGGCTTGCCCCGAGGCGCGTGCGCGCGCCCATTCGGCCTTCATGCGCCGGTACCAGATAAACAGCTGGTCGCCGTCGCGGATCAGCATTTCGCGCTTGCGCCAGGGCGCGGCGCGCTGGCGCAGCGTCATGATGTGCACATCCTGCTGCAGAAAGCCGCGCGTCAGCGGCCGCACGAAGGGGCTCACCAGGCTGAGCAGCGGCGATTCCCAGTAGAAAATCTGGCGGATGCGCGTGGAATTGGCGTCCACCGGCGTCAGCGTGGTCAGGCCCAGCACCTTGTTGGATTTGTTGGAGATCCATTCGCTGCGCAGGGCGGGCAGCTGGAAACCGATCTCCACCTGCACCCCGCCGCCGATCAGCTTGTAGGCGGCCGAGTTCTTGGGCTCGTGGGGCTGCATGGTGAAGCCCATGGCGCTGGGCACGTAATCCTTGGCCTTCTCGCGCAGGGTCCGGCTGGAACGCCACAAAGGGCTGGCGTGCACATAGGGGCCGTGGGCCGGGTCCAGCAGGCCGTAGACCGCATCGTCATAGGGGCCGGGAAGCAGCGCCTCTTCAACGAAGCGCACCTTGGCGCCGGGCCCGTTGAACACGGGCGGGCCGCAGGGCGGCGCCTCGCCCTCCGGGCCGGGCAGCCAGGCCCAGATCAGGCCTTCGCTTTCGCGCACCGGCATGGGATCAGGGCCGGTGTCGATCACCTCGCCCTGTGCGCCGCGGCGCAATAGCAGTGTGCGCCCGAACGCCCGCTCGGCGTGTTCGCGCCCGGGGCGCAGCTTGCTGGCGATGGCGGCGACATACCACAGGCCCTCAGGCGCTGCAGTGTGGGTGTCAGCTGGGGCGGCGGCGTCTGGCATGAGGCGTTCCGGGCCGGGGCGCAGGCGCGAACCGTTGCGCAGGGACAACTCGTCCTAGCATGCGCAGCCTGCCTGCGGGAAGCGATGACCCGCCTAGCCCGCGCCCTTCATGATGCGCCGGCGCTGGACCGAGGAGGGGATGTTCATCGCCTCGCGGTATTTGGCCACCGTGCGCCGGGCGATATCCACGCCGTCGGCTAGCAGCCGCTCGACAATCGCGTCGTCGCTCATCACCTTGTCGGCGGTTTCGCTGTCGATCATCGCCTTGATGCGGAAGCGCACGGCCTCGGCTGAATAAGCCTCGCCGCCATCGGCGGACGCGATGGAGGAGGTGAAGAAGTATTTCAGCTCGAACAGGCCGCGCGGCGTGGCGATATACTTGTTCGAGGTGACACGGCTCACCGTGCTTTCGTGCATGCCCACCGCGTCGGCGACGGTCTTGAGGTTTAGCGGGCGCAGCCAGGCCACGCCCTTGACCAGGAAGGCGTCCTGCTGGCGTACAATCTCGCTGGCGACTTTCAATATGGTGCGCGCGCGCTGATCCAGGCTTTTGACCAGCCAGGAGGCGTTCTGCGCGCACTCGGTGATGAACTGCTTTTCCTGATCGGACCGCGCGCCGCGGCTGATCTGGGCGGCGTAGCGGTTATTCATCAGCACGCGCGGCAAGGTGTCGGTATTGAGCTCCACCGCCCAGGTGCCGTCGGGACGCTCGCGCACGGTCACATCCGGCTCCACCGAGCGCGCGCCGTCCGCGCCAAAGCCGAGGCCCGGCTTGGGCGTCAGGCGTTTGAGCTCGGCGATCATGTCTTCAAGATCTTCGCCGTCCACGCCGCAGGCCGCTTTCAGCGCCGCGTAATCATGCTTGGCCAGCAGGGGCAGATTATCCACCAGCGCCGCCATGGCCGGATCCAGCCGGTCACGCTCTTTCAGCTGCAGGGCCAGGCATTCCCGGAGCGAGCGTGCCATCACGCCGCACGGTTCAAACTGCTGCAGCCGGTCGAGCACGGCTTCGGTTTCGGAGCGCGTTACGCCCAGGCGCTCAGCGGTTTCGTCGACGTCAGCGCGGAAATATCCGTCTTCGTCCGCCAGATCGATCAGATGGGCGGCGATCATGCGGTCAGAGGCGGCCAGCACCAGATCGGCCAGCTGGTCATGGAGGTGTTCGCGCAGCGTCTTTTCACGCGCGCTATTGGCCGCCGCGTCATAATCCTCACCGTCGAACCGGCCGCCGCCGCCCGCGCCGGCGCGCGACCAGTCAATGGCCCCGCCTGCGGGCTCGGCGCCGGCCATGTCGGCCTTGGAATCGGAGTACATCGCCTCGGTATCGGCGTCGATCGCCTCGGTGGCGCGCTCGGGCGTGTCAAAGCTCAGCTCGGCGCCGGGCGCGGTATCGGTTGCTTCGACCGGGTCGGCGCGCTCATCGGCGGCGTCATTGCGCTCTTCGCGTTCAAGGAGGGGATTGCGCTCAAGCTCGGCCTCGACGAACTCGGCCAGCTCCATATTGTTCAGCTGCAGCAGCTTGATCGCCTGCTGCAACTGCGGCGTCATGACGAGGCCTTGCCCCTGGCGCGCCTCGAGTCTGTGTCCGAGTCCCGCCATACGCCCCCCTAGGTGAACAATTCGCCGAGATAGTGACGGCGCACGCTCTCGTCGCGCCGGACTTCCTCGGGCGTGCCTTCGAACAAGACTTCGCCGTCATAGATGATGGTCGCGCGATCAGTGATCTCGAGCGTTTCGCGCACATTATGGTCGGTGATCAGGATGCCGATGCCGCGCTCTTTAAGATAGGTGATCAGGTCGCGAATGTCGGAGATCGCCAGCGGGTCGATGCCCGCAAACGGTTCGTCCAGCAGGATGAAGCTGGGCTGGGCGGCCAGGGCGCGGGCGATCTCCACCCGGCGGCGCTCGCCGCCGGACAGCGCCACGGCCGGGCTCTTGCGCAGATGGCTGATATTGAGCTCTTCGAGCAATTCATCCACCAGCGCCTTGCGCTTCTTGCTGTCAGGCTCGGCCAGCTCGGCCACCGCCATGACATTGTCCTCCACCGACAGGCCGCGGAAGATCGACGCTTCCTGCGGCAGATAGCCGATGCCCAGGCGTGCGCGCTGGTACATGGGCAGGTCGGTGATGTCGGCCCCGTCGAGCATGATCGTCCCGCTATCGGCCCGGATCAGGCCTGTAATCATGTAGAAGCAGGTGGTCTTGCCCGCGCCGTTCGGACCCAGAAGCCCCGCCACCTCTCCACGCTGGAGATCAAGCGAGACATCGCGGACCACTGTCCGCCGGCCATAGGCCTTGCCCAGCCCCCTGACCGAAAGCCCCGAACCGCTCGCGCCGGAGACTTCCGCCTCCGCCTGCTTCGCCGTATCCATCATGGTTAGCTCCAGCACGCCTAAGATTTGGTGAAGCCGCGCGCCAGCGCGGTGCGATCGGCTTCGAGAGGAACAGCGCCCGCAGGGCTCAGCGGCCGTCCGGGAAGGGGCGCGGGCCGTCGCCGGGGATGGTGGGGAGCGGGCAGTCGCCGGCGGCTTGCCGGGCGTCCGGTCCGGTAAAGAAGATCGAGCGCACGCGTCCGCCCTCGCCGCTGCTCAGCCGGGCTACGCCGCCCTCGATATCGGCCTCCAGCCGGTCGCCGGTGGAGACATTGCAGCCCTGGGTGAGAACCACGGACCCGATCAGGGTGATGGTGCCCGCCTCCAGATCATAAATCCCGCGATCCCCGCGCGCGACTTCGCCGGGGCGCACATAGAACACCTCACCCGTAGCGTTGACGCGCAGCAGCTGGCCTGTGCCGCCCGGGCGGCGGTCGAAAAAGGCTTCGACCCGGTCAGCGCGCAGGCGCTCGTCACCGCGGATCATGTTCACATCGCCCCAGTACACAAGCCGTCCCTGGGGATCGAGCATCTCGCTATTGCGCGCGCTGATGTCGAGCGGCCCGTCAGGGCCGGGCGTTTGGGCAATGGCTGCTGGCGCAGCGCAAAGCAGGGCGGCGCAGAGCAAGGGGCGGATCATGGTCGGGTCTCCTGATCAACTGGCGTCTGGCCGCCAGGATGGATGCGGGTGCGTATGTCGCCGGTCAGGATAACCCGGTTGCCGCCGTCTTGCACCTCGAACGCGTCAGCGCGCACCGCGCCCCAGGGCGCCTCGCCCGACACGCCCTCATCGCCGCTCACCGTGCCGTCGCGCAGGCTGATGCGCGCCGACGGCGCCACGAAGCGGTAGCCGGCCGGGGTGGCGAAGCGCACATCGGTGCGCAGGGTCAGCATCTGCCCGGCCTCATCAAACACGCCGGTCTCGGCCAGCGCCTGCGACGCCTCGCGCATGCCCTCGATCCAGGCATAGTCCAGCGCCGGGCGCTCCAGATCGGTCAGCGGTGTGATCCCGCCCAGCCGGCGCACGGCGGCGTCGGCAGTGACCACAAAAGGCGTGCCGCCGCGATCGCGGCCGGTAAAGCGCGGATTGGTGATGCGCTCGGCGTCGCCAGCGGGCGTGAAGGCCGGCTCGGCGGGCCCTGACGCGCCGGACATGAAGATCTGCATCATCGCATTGGCCGCCACCAGCGCGAATGCGGCCAGCAGGGCGGCGCGCAATATGCGCACCCGGCCCGAGCGTACGCGCGCGCGGTTCAGCGAGCGGGCTCGCCGGTTGCCGATCGGGCTGTCGGGCGCGAGGGCGGCGGCGTTCATGCAGGCGTCTCCCGACCGGACTGAAAAGGCGAGGGCATCATGAATGGGAGAAAATGTCGATTTCAGGCCAGCCGCCCAGATCAAGACGTGCGCGGGCGGGCAGGAAATCGAAACACGCCTGGGCCAGCGCCATCCGGTCCTCGCGCTCCAGCATCGCGGCGAGGCCGTCGCGCACCTTGTGCAGATACAAGACGTCCGAGGCGGCGTATTCCAGCTGGGCGGGGGTCAGGTCGGCCGCAGCCCAGTCGGAGCTTTGCTGCTGCTTGGACAACTCGATGCCGGCGATCTCGCGCACCACATCCTTCAGCCCGTGCCGGTCGGTATAGGTGCGGGTGAGTTTCGAAGCGATCTTGGTGCAAAAGACCGGCCCGGTCTCCACGCCCAGATCGCGCAGCAGCATGGCCACGTCGAACCGGGCGAAGTGGAAGATTTTCTCCACGGCGCGGTCAGCCAGCAGGGCCTTCAGATTCGGGCAGTCACCGCTGTCGCGGGTCAGCTGGACAATATGCGCATCACCGTCCCCAGCCGAAAGCTGGACCAGGCAGACCCGGTCGCGCACCAGCGAAAGGCCCTGGGTTTCGGTGTCCACGGCGACGCGCGGCCCGAAATCGAGTCCGTCCGGCAGATCGCCGGGATGGAAGTGAATGGCCATGATTTCGCCTGCATATGCTTGTGTGATAAGAGAATGGTCATGGGTATCGGGCCTTCCGTCCGGCGCGTCAATGCAAGCGCTGGTGCAAGGCGGCCATGCGCCCATGGTCTTGCCGGTCCGGCACGGGCGGCGGCATGGCGTAGAGCGGGGCGGCGAACCCATCCGTCACGCCCGCACAGGAAAGCCAGGCAGGCCTCAATGTTGAAATTCCGAATCACGCGCGAGGACATAGCGGCCGTTGATATCCGGTTCGAACTGGGGACCGGGCTGATCAGCTTTGTGTGCGAAGGCGTAGTGACGCTCGGCGATCTGCAACGCGCGCAAGCCGAGGCGGAGCGGCTCGTCAATGGCCGCAGCATACGGGCCATGTTGATCGACGCCCGGCGGTCTTCGCCCGGCTACGCGCCCGGACAGCTGATCGAGCCGATGTCAGCAATCCTCGAGGACCTCATGATCCGTCGCTGCGCTTTTGTCACCGCGCGCGGACGTGACGATATTCTCGATGTGATCGAAACGGTGTCCCTGCCCTATGCGGTGCGGGTTCGGGCTTTCGAGAACGATGTCGAGGCCCGCGCCTGGCTGCTGGGCTGAGGCTGGGTCCGGCGTCAGCCGAACAGCGACCAGTTGCCCTTGCGGAAGGTCTCGTAAAGATCGGGTGCGGCTTCGCCGTCAATGCGCGCGAAATGCTCCCGGTGCAGATCCTCGCGCAGGAACACCGCGTCGCACTGCCACAGCGCCCCGTCATAATAGCAAGGCTCGGCCAGGTCGAAGAGGCGGAAGCCGGCGTTGCGCACCGCCGCTGCGCGTTCGGGCAGGGTGTCGGCGGTGCATTCGATGATCACCACCGAGCAGCGCGGCAGGGTGTCGCGCGCGCCGGCCAGCACTTTGAGCTCATGGCCGTCAATATCGATCTTGAGCACGAAGGGTTCGGGCAGCTCGCGGCCGGCCAGAAACCCGTCCAGCGTGATCGCCGGAACAGTGCGCACCGCGCCGCCGCGCTGGGCGCCGCCGGACACCATGCCGGCATGGGTCAGCGCGCCCGTGTCCGCACGGGTGTGAACCTCCAGCTCGACCTCGCCCTCGTGATCGCTGACGGCGGCGATGACGATCTGATGGGCGAGAGAGCGGTAGGTGGCGGCCAGCGCGTCATGCAGCTCGGATACCGGCTCGAACAGAATGTGGGGCACGTCCGGATAGGCGCGGATGAGCTCGGGCGTACCGTTGAGCGCACCGACATCCAGCACACAGCCCGTCGGCACGCCGCGCTTGACCAGCATGGCGAGGGCTTCTTGTTTCAATGGCGCGCGGCGCGGCATGGCGTTATCCTGTCCCTGAAAGAATGCGTGCGCATACAACGCCGTGCTGCACTGCCGCGCAAGGCGAAATCACCGCCTTGCGAAGACCCGCGCGCGCATCCTATCGGTGAGGGCGCGCGCATCGGCAAGGACAGGCAGGCCCCATGGCGGTGATCAGTTTTCAACACCGGTTCGTCTTCATCAAAACCCGGAAGACGGCGGGCACCAGTATCGAGATCGATCTGGCCGGACATCTGGACCCCGGCGCGGTCATCACCCCGGTGGAGCCGGCGGTGGAGGGTCATGAGCCGCGCCACCATGTGCGCGGCGGGCGGACTTTGACTGCACATGCGGGCTGCGCCGAGATCCGTGACTTCATCGGGGCGGAGCTGTTTGCAGGCATGGCCGTGATCTGCGTCGAGCGCGAGCCGGTGGACAAATGCCTCAGCCATTTTCACATGAAGCGCAATTCGCCCTACCACAATCCGCACGGCGCCTGGCGGCGTGACTGGGCGGGCTATTGTGAGGATGGCGCGTTTCCGGTCGACATCGCACGCTATGCCGAGCGGGATCCGCAAACCGGGCGCTGGCGGCGCCGGGCCGATCATGTCATCGCCTGGGAGCGCGTTGATGAGGATCTGCCCGCGCTCCTGGCCGCGCTGGGCGTGCCCGGTTTCCGGCTCACCACGCGGGCCAAGGCGGAGTACCGAACGCCGGTGCTGGCCGGTCCCGATGACGTTACGCCAGCCCAGCGGCGGCGGATCTACGACGCGTTCGCCGACAGCCGGTCCGTGACGGGATTGTATATCTGAGTGCGGATCAGCGTCCGTCGATGCCGCCCAGCGTGAACAGCACCAGCTCGAACCGGATGGATTCGCTGGGCTCCAGATTGCTGACGCGCTCGTTTTCGCGCTGGTAGAAGATGCGCATCAGCGTGCATTCATCGCGATAGATGAAGCCGGCCTGGATGCGCCGCGCCTCGCCGGCGTCCAGATCCTGGAGCTGGCGGTAGAAGCCCGACCAGCGCGAGGTCAGTTCGACCTGTCCGGCGGTGCTCAGTTCGCGCAAGGACGCCCCGCCCGTCTGGCCCGCCACATCGGTGTAGCGCGCCGACAGGCTGGCGCGCCAGAAACGCACCGAGCCATTGGCGTCGAGACGGTTGGCGGAGAGGGAATCGCCATCCAGGCGCGCCCGCGCGCCCAGGCGCAGCCAGTCATAATTGAGCTGAGCTTCCGCGACCCAGTCGGATTCATCCTCGGCCACGCCCGATGCAGCCGGGAAACGGTCATCGCCCGACAGGCGGTAGCTGCGTCCGGCGAACAGTTCCAGCCCGCGCGCGCCGCCCGCCTCGTTGAAGGCGGCGGACAGGCCAAGATCGGCGCGCGCGCCATCCTCCCACAGATCAAAGCCGGGCGAACGCACCGGCGCAAACAGGAAGGAGCGGTCGAGATCGAGGGTCTGGCTGTCGAAATTGGGCGGCACATCGCCGGTCCCGGCCCGGGTTGAGGCCAGGGCCGCCAGGCGCGGCGCCAGGATCACGTCCACCCGCTCGCCCGGACGCAGGAAGGGCCAGCTGACATCCATCCCCGCAGCGCCCAGCCAGCGCGCGGTGTCGAAGCGGCCGGTCTCCACGCCCGCGGTATTGCGTCGGGTAATGTCGAATACGTCCGCGCGCGCCAGGGCGAAGGGTTCGGCGCGCAGGCCGCCGGGGAGGATCACCGCGCGGCTCCACTCCACGCCGGCGCTGGCGCGGTGATAGTCATCGCCCAGCTCGCGGCGCAGGCTGAGGGCGTTGAAAGAGAAATCCGCGACACCCGCCCCGGCCGGCAGGGCCAGCTGGTAATGGCCGCGCACCTGCGGCGCGGCGACGGGCAGGCGCTTGTCGTCGAACGTGTCGCTGAGCTGGTTGAACTGATAGGCGGCCGCGTCGGCATACCAGGCCTGTCCGCGCCCGGCGGTCCAGACCTGGCTGATCAGCGTGCGCCGGGGCCCGGTGAACAGGCTCTGATAGCCTTCCGCGTCCTCTGAATACCCGTAGCGGCGCAGGAACAGATCGCCGCCGGTCACCGCCTGGGCGCCAAAGCCCCAGCGCCAGTGCCGGTTGATGTCAAACTCGCCGGTGGCGAACATGTGCCCGCGCAGGCCGCGATCGCCGAACGGGCCGTCCCGGTCGAACTCGCGCTCCCACGTGGCCGCGGTTTCCACGCGCACCTCGCCCGACCAGAACCGCTTGCGGTAACCCAGCTCCAGCAGCGGGCTCACCTCGGTCATCAGGCGCGGGGCGATGGTCAAATCCTGGGACGGGCTGATGGCCCAGAAATATGGCTGCTGATAGGTGAAGCCCAGCCGGTTGGAGACATCGATCTCCGGCGCCAGGAAACCCGATTTGCGCCCGACGCTGGGGTCGGCGTGTGCGAAGAAGGGCGAGTACAGGACCGGCACGCCGCGCACGTCCAGGCGCACATTGCGGTAGCGGATCATGTCGTTGTCGACATCCTGGGTGACCTGATCGGCGCGCAGCCGCCAGGTCGGCTCGCGCGATCCGTCCTCGCACAGATCGCAGGCGGTGTAGTAGGCGTCGGTCAGCTCCACCCCGCCATCGGCGCGGCGCAGGGCCAAAGCGGCGGCGGTGCGGCCGTTATTTTCCAGCAAGGTGGCGAAGCCGCGCGCGAAGCCTTCGCGCATGTCATCATCCAGCTCGACATAATCGGCGAGCTGCGCGGGGCGTCCGGGTTCGTGGATCTCCACCGAGCCAGTGGCGATGATCCGGCCCAGCGCCGGGTCATAGGTGATCTCGTCGGCCAGCACGATGCGGTCATCAGAGCGCATGCGCACGGCGCCGCGCGCGATGTACAGACCGCGTTCGCGGTCCTCGATCAGTTCGGCGGCGTCCAGATAGGTGTTGTCCGCCTTGCTCTGGCGGGCTTCGGCGAGCCCGGCCGTCCGCGCCGCAGCGGCGCACCCCAGCGCGAGCAAAGACCGGCTCACCCCCGACCTCGCTCCCGCCCAGCGCCCGTGCGCCACGCCGGTCGGGGGTACCGGTTG
>JAIUMW010000092.1 GCA_022565365.1 Oceanicaulis sp. | reverse complement strand
GCGAGGCCCAGCCCCGCCGGTCCGAAGCGGTGGAGATGGTGCAGGCGGCGCGTCATGGGCGAGAACAGCCGTCCGGCCAGCCGTCCCCCTGCGCCGCCGAACACCGGAATGTCCAGCACCGAGAAGGCTGCGGCCATCAGCACAGCGGCGCCGAGCCAGCGCGCGATGGTCCGCGCCAGATCGGGAGGCTGGCTGTCATGAAACCCCCAGCCGATGGCGCCGGCCGCCGCGCCCAGCGCGATATAGACGCACACCCTCGCCAGCTGCGCCTGGGTCAGCACCACCAGGCGCCGGCGCGCGCCCGCATCGCCTGCGCCCTGTATGGCGATGGCCGCGGCTATCCCGCCGCACATGGCCAGGCAATGCACGCTGGCCGACAGGCCCGCGATGAAGCCCGCGACGATGTCGAGCTCCAAGCGTCCCGCCAGCGCGGGGCCGATATCAAGCCCCGGGTGGGTCACCACGGGCCAAGTGCTTGAAGCATAAAAATATAACCTTGGCTGTGTTGCGTCCTGCAACGGGCACGCCATGCTGACGCCAAGGCGCAAACCTAACCGGACTGCATGCGCCGGCAAGATGAGACATAATGCCCTACTGCTATTGCGGGCATTTATCCGCACAAGGGGTGCGGATTTTGATTTCCCGACCGGGGAGGGGCGCATGACCGCAGTCGCAGCAGGCAAGAAAACCGGGTTTGACTACAATGCGATGGCGGTGCTCGTCATCTGTATCGCCGGGGCGGTGTGGGCGCTGCTGGCGGCCGCGATCGGGGCGGACGCCGCGATGCGCACCCATGCCTGGCTGATCCTGGCCGGCTTCCTGGCCGGGATCGCCATCCTCACCGGCGTCTATTCCAATGGCGGGATCGACGTCGACAAGCGCGAATACAACGAATCAATCGTGCGCTATGGCGTCATCGCATCCATGTTCTGGGCGATTGTCGGCATGCTGGTGGGCGTGATCATCGCATCCCAGCTCGCCTGGCCCACCGTGTTCCAGTTCGAGGCCTTCCCGGAGCTCAATTTCGGGCGCCTGCGCCCGGTGCACACCTCCGGCGTGATCTTCGCCTTCGGCGGCAACGTGCTGATCGCCACCAGCTTCTATGTCGTCCAGCGCACCTCGCGTGTGCGGCTGGCGGGGGGCGTGTGGCCCTGGTTTGTGTTCTGGGGCTATCAGTTCTTCATCGTGGTGGCAGCCACCGGCTACCTCCTGGGCATCACCCAGTCGAAGGAGTACGCTGAGCCTGAATGGTATGCGGATATCTGGCTGACTCTGGTGTGGGTCGCCTATCTGCTGGTCTTCCTGGTGACGCTGGCGCGGCGCAAGGAGCCTCACATCTATGTGGCCAACTGGTTCTATCTCGCTTTCATCGTCACCATCGCGCTGCTCCATTTGATCAATAATCTGGCCATGCCGGCCGACTGGTTCGGATCGCGCAGCTATTCAGCCTTTGCCGGCGTGCAAGACGCCATGACCCAGTGGTGGTACGGCCACAACGCGGTGGGCTTCTTCCTGACCGCCGGCTTCCTGGGGATCATGTACTACTTCATCCCCAAGCGCGCCGAGCGGCCGGTCTTCTCCTACCGCCTGTCCATCGTGCACTTCTGGGCGCTGATCTTCATCTATATCTGGGCCGGACCGCACCATCTGCACTACACCGCGCTGCCCGAATGGACGCAGACGCTGGGCATGACCTTCTCGATCATGCTGCTGATGCCCAGCTGGGGCGGCATGATCAACGGGCTGATGACCCTGTCGGGCGCCTGGGACAAGCTGCGAACCGACCCGGTCATCCGCATGCTGGTCGTCTCGGTGGCCTTCTATGGCATGGCCACGTTCGAAGGCCCGGTGATGGGCATACGAGCGGTCAACTCGCTCTCCCACTATACCGACTGGACCATCGGCCACGTGCACTCGGGCGCGCTGGGCTGGGTGGGCTTCATTTCCTTCGGAGCGATCTATTGCCTCGTGCCCTGGCTGTGGAAGCGCAAGTCCATGTTCTCGCGCGCCCTGATCGAGTGGCACTTCTGGCTCGCGACCCTGGGCATCCTGCTCTACATCACCTCGATGTGGGTGTCGGGCATCATGCAGGGGCTGATGTGGCGCGCGTATAACGAGCTCGGCTTCCTCGAATACTCCTTCATCGAGACCGTCGAGGCGATGCAGCCCTATTACATCATCCGCGCTGCGGGCGGCCTTCTTTATCTGGCGGGCGCGCTGCTGATGGCGTGGAACGTCTACAAGACGATCCGGGGCGATGTGGCCGACGTCGAAGAAGTCGCCGCCCAGCAGACCCTCCAGAAGCCGGCGGAATAGGGGAACAGTACAATGGCCAAGAAACCCAATCCGATCTGGAACTGGCACAAGCGGGTTATGGAGAAAAACTCGCTGCTTCTCACCGTGGGCATTATCGGCGTCGTGTCGATTGGCGGGCTGGTGGAGATCACGCCGCTCTTCTATCTCGACGAGACGATTGAAGAGGTCGAGGGCGTGCGCCCCTACTCGCCGCTCGCGCTGATGGGCCGCGACATCTATATCCGGGAGGGCTGCTATGCCTGCCACTCCCAGATGATCCGGCCGCTGCGCGACGAGGTGGAGCGCTACGGGCATTTCTCGCTGGCCGCCGAGAGCATGTATGACCGCCCCTTCCAGTGGGGCTCCAAACGCACAGGCCCGGATCTGGCGCGAGTCGGCGGCAAATATTCCGATGAATGGCACCGCGACCATATGCGCGATCCGCGCTCGGTGGGGCCAGGCTCGATCATGCCGCCCTACGCGATGCTCGAGCGCACCCCGCTGGAACTGGACGTGATTCCGGGACGTATGCGCGCGCTGCAGCGCCTGGGCGTGCCCTATACCGACGAGATGATCGAGGTGGCCATCGACGATGTGCGCACCCAGGTCGATCCGTTCGCATCGGGCTATGACGCCTTCCTCGCGCGCTATCCCGGAGCCCCGGTGCGCAATTTCGATGGCAATGAGCGCGTGATCACGGAGCTCGACGCCATGATCGCCTATCTCCAGGTGCTCGGCACGATGGTGGACTTCTCCACCTATGAAGCCGACGCCGACGCCAATCTGAGGTGACCGGACATGTATGAAACCCTCGCCAGTTTCGCGCAGACCTGGGGCCTGCTCGCGTTCGTGGTCTTCTTCATCGGCGTCATCGCCTACGCCGTCTGGCCGAAGAACCGTGCCAAATTCCACGCCGCCGCCCGTTCGGTGCTGGACGAAAATCCGCGCCCCGCTGACGCCGAAAAGCCGGTCGAAAAGCCGGCCGACACCAAGGATGACCGCGATGGCTGAAGATGAGAAAATGCCCGGCGATGACCTGACCGGGATCGAGACCACAGGGCATGAATGGGATGGCATCACCGAGCTGGACAATCCGCTGCCGCGCTGGTGGCTGTGGATTTTCTACGCCAGCATCATCTGGTCCATCGGCTACATGATTTTCATGCCGGCCTGGCCGGCCCCGCCGGGCTTTGATGGCCATACGCGCGGCCTTCGCAATCACTCTGAACGTGCCAATGTGGCGGTGGCCATGAGTGAGCTGGACGCGCGCCGCGGCCCGATGTTCGCCGAGCTTCAGCGCGTGGTGGATGAGGGCGGGGTCACCGCCATTCTGGACGATGGCGATCTGTTGAACTTCACCCTGGCGGCGGGGCGCTCGGCCTTTGGCGACAATTGCGCCACCTGTCACGGGGTCGGCGGCGGCGGCACGATCGGCTACCCCAATCTGCGCGATGATGACTGGATCTGGGGCGGGTCCTATGACGCCATCCGCCACACCATCGTGGCGGGCATTCGCTGGGAGGATCACCCCGAAACCCGCTTCTCCCAGATGCCGGCGTTCGGACGCGATGGACTGCTGAGCCGCCAGGAGATCAGCGCCGTCACCGATTATGTGATGACGCTGTCCTCGCTGACCGTGTCGGCGGACGCCGATCTGGCGCTGGGGCGCGAAATCTTCGACACCCAGTGCGCCAGCTGCCACATGGCCGACGGGCGGGGCGACACCAGCCAGGGCGCGCCCAACCTGACCAATAATATCTGGCTCTATGGCGGATCGCGCGAGCAGATCCAGGCCAGCATTCATCGCGGCCCCTATGGTGCGATGCCGGCCTGGGAAAACCGCCTGCCCGAGCCGGTGATCACAGCGCTGGCGGCCTATGTGTATCTTCTGGGTGGCGGCGAGACGCTGGCGTCCATCGAAGAGGCGTCGCTGGCGGCGCCTCTGGCCGGGCAACAAACCGGTCAGCCCGGCTAGCGGACGGAAGGGCGCGCCGCAAACGGGCGCGCGGAGACAGGTCATGAACCTCATCCACAACAGGCCGGACGCCGGCGGCGACGCCGCCGAAGGCGTGGCGCGCACAGATGTGGAGGCCGTCAACGCCGCCGGCCAGCGCGATCTCTATCAAAAGCGCCAGCAGATCTATCCCAAGCTGGTCCACGGCAAGTTCCGCCTGGCCAAGTGGGTGGTTCTGGTGCTGGCGCTGGGCGTGTACTATCTCTTGCCTTTCGTGCGCTGGGACCGGGGCCCGGATGCGCCCAGCCAGGCGGTGCTGATCGATTTTCCCAACACGCGCTTCTATTTCTTCTTCATCGAGATCTGGCCCCAGGAAGTCTATTACATCACCGGGCTTTTGATCCTGGCGGCGCTGGCGCTGTTCCTGGTGACGGCGCTGTTTGGCCGGGTCTGGTGCGGCTATGCCTGCCCGCAGACGGTCTGGACCGACCTGTTCATTGCGGTAGAGCGCCTGTTTGAGGGTGACCGCAACAAGCGCATCATGCTCGACCGCGCGCCGATGAGTTTCAACAAGGCCTGGCGCAAGGGCGGCAAGCACGCGGTCTGGGTGCTGATCGCCGCAGCGACCGGGGGCGCGTGGATCCTGTATTTCCACGTCGCGTTCGACCTCTTGCGCGATTTCTTCACGGGCCAGGCGCCGCTGACGGCCTATCTGTTCTGCGCGGTTTTGACCTTCACCACCTATTCGCTGGCCGGGCTCATGCGCGAGCAGGTGTGCATCTATATGTGCCCCTGGCCGCGCATCCAGGCCGCGCTGACCGACCGGGAATCGCTCAACGTCACCTACCGCACCGACCGGGGCGAGCCGCGCGGCCGCCACAAGAAGGGCGAGAGCTGGGAGGGGCGCGGCGACTGTATCGACTGCAAGGCCTGCGTCGCGGCCTGTCCCATGGGGATCGATATCCGCGACGGCGCGCAGCTCGAATGCATTGGCTGCGCGCTGTGCATCGATGCGTGCGATGACATCATGGACAAGGTGAGCCGCCCGCGCGGTCTGATCGCTTATGACACCGACGACAATGTTACGCGGCGCAGTCAGGGCGAAAAGCCGCGCTTCAGCCTGATCCGGCCACGCATCGTGCTGTATGTCGCGCTGATCGCGGGGGTGTGCGCGCTGATGATGGCTGGCCTGACCACCCGCGAGGAACTGGGCCTGCACGCCGACCGTGACCGTAATCCGAACTTTGTCGTCCTGAGCGACGGATCGGTGCGCAACACCTACACCATCAATGTGCAGAACAAGACCTATGACGCCCGAGCGCTGACGCTGGAGGTGGCGGGCGATCCGGCCCTGCAGGTCCAGGTGTTGGGCGTGCGCGGGGCGCCGGTGCTGGAGATCGGCCCGGACCGCACCCGTCTGTTCCAGGTTTTCCTGACCTTGCCGCCCGAGGCCGCCTTGCGCCATTCCATCCCGGTGCGTTTCACCATCACCGACCCGGCGACGGGTGAAACCGCCACTGCTGAGAGCTTTCTGGTAACAGGAGCCGCGCCATGACCCGCAATGATGACACGCCGCCGCGCGGCGAGTTCCGCCTGAAGGGCTGGCATGTGCTGGCGATCGTTCTGACGTTCTTTGGCGTCGTGTTCTCCGTGAATGCCTTTTTCATCACCTCCGCGTTGACCCCCTTTACCGGCGACGAGGCGACGCGCGCCTATGTGCGCGGGCTGGAATACAATGAGGTGATCGCCGCGCGCCGCGCGCAGGCCGAGCTCGGCTGGAGCGCGGCCGTCAACGTCGCGGACGGGCGCGTCCTGGTCAGCGTGACCGATCCTGACGGTGCGCCGGTGCCAGGGCTCGAGCTCTCCGGCGAGCTGCGCCGGCCCGGCGATCCTTTGCAGGATCAGCAGCTCGCATTTTCCGAAATTCGCGAGGGCGTCTACGCTGCTCAGGGTGGCGAGCTGGAGATCGGCCGCTGGCTGGTCCGCGTGCGCGCGGCGGGCGATGACCCGTTCGAGCTGGAGCGTGATGTGTGGCTGCAATAGACGCAAGCTGGACCGAGGGTGAAGCGGCGGCCTTTGTGCGCGGCGATGGCGAGGCGCGCGCGCTGGACCTGGCCGTGGAAGGCGCCTGGTGCGGCGCGTGTATCTCTAAAATCGAAGGCGGCGTATCGCAAATTCCCGGCGTTCAGCGCGCGCGGCTGAACCTCACGTCCGGGCGTTTGACCATCAGCTTTAACGGCCCTGACGCGCTGGCCGGGCAGATCGTCGAGGCGATCAAGTCGCTGGGTTATGGGGCGCGGCCTTACCTGCCTGAAACCGCCGCCGACGCCGTCACCGCGCAGGAAAAAGACCTCCTGCGCGCCATGGCGGTCGCCGGCTTCGCCACCGCCAATGTGATGCTTTTGTCCATCGCCGTGTGGTCAGGCGCAGGCGAGATGACCCAGTCCACCCGCACATTGCTGCACTGGATATCCGGCGCCATTGCTCTGCCGGCGGTGGCTTATGCGGCACGGCCATTTTTCGGCAGCGCGCTGCGGGCGCTGAAAGCGCGCCGGGTGAATATGGATGTGCCGATCTCACTGGGCGTGTCGCTGGCGTGCGCGCTGTCGGTTTACGAGACCGCCATTGGCCATGGCGATGCGTATTTCGACGCGGCGGTGATGCTGCTCTTCTTCCTGCTGATCGGGCGCTATCTGGATATGCGCTTGCGGGCGCGGGCCGGAGCTGCGGCAAGGCGCCTGGCGGCGCTGGAAGCGCGCGCGGCGCGCCGGGTGGAGCCTGACGGGAGCCTTCGCGCCGTGCCCGCCAGCGAGATCCGTCCCGGTGATCATCTTCTCATCTCCGCCGGTGAACGCATTGCGGTGGACGGCGTCGTCAGTGACGGCGCTGGCGAAGCCGACGCCTCATTGGTGACGGGCGAATCCGCGCCGGTGGCGCTGAAGGCCGGCGCCCGTGTCTGGTCCGGCATGGTCAATCTGGGCGCGGCGCTGACCGTGCGCGCGACTGCTGCGCGCGACGATTCTCTGCTGGCCGAGATCACCCGTCTGGTGGAGGCGGGCGAGCAGGGACGTTCAGCCTATGTGCGCCTGGCTGACCGGGCGGCGAAAATCTACGTGCCGCTGGTGCATATCATGGCGTTCGCCACCCTGGTGGGCTGGTTCATCATCGCGCAGGAACCGCGCCCGGCGATCATCAACGCCATTGCGGTGCTGATCATCTCCTGCCCGTGCGCGCTGGCCCTGGCCGTACCGGCCGTGCAGGTGGTCGCTTGCGGGCGGCTCTACAAGGACGGCGTGCTGGTGCGTTCGGGCGATGCGCTGGAGCGGCTGGAGCGGGTGAGCGTGGTGGTGCTCGACAAGACCGGAACGCTCACTGAAGGCCGGCCGCGCCTGATCAATGGCGATGGCTTGCCGGACGGCATGCTGGCGCTGGCGGCGCGCCTGGCCAGGGCCTCGCGCCACCCGCTCTCGCAAGCGCTGGCTGACGCCGCCGGTCCCGGCGAGGCGGCGTCTGGCGCGGTGGAGGTCCCGGGACGGGGCGTCGAAGCCGAGATTGACGGGCGCCGGGTGCGCTTCGGGTCCGGGCGCTGGATCGGAGCGCCGGCCCGGGCAGATGACCACGACGAGGACGGCGCGTTCGAGCTGGAAGCCTGGCTGCAGGTCGGGGGCGCGGACCCGGTGCGCTTCGCCTTCGCCGACCAGCTGCGCGCTGATGCGGGCGAGCTTATCATCGCGCTGCGCGCGCGCGGGCTGGAGCCGGAATTATTGTCGGGCGACCGCGAGGCGCCGGTGGCCGCGGTGGCGCAGGCGCTGGGGATCACGCGCTGGCGCTCGGGCCTGACGCCGGCGGACAAGACTGCGCGCCTGACCGAACTGGCCGCAGCGGGCGAGAAGACGCTGATGGTGGGCGACGGGCTCAATGACGCGCCGGCGCGGGCGGGGGCCTACGCCTCCATATCCATGGGCTCGGCGGCGGACATTTCACGCTCGGCGGCCGATCTGGTGATCCAGCGCGACCGCCTTGCCTCCATCCCGCTGGCGCTGGACGTGGCGCGCGCGGCCCGGCGCCGGGTGGACGAGAACTTCGCCCTGACCATCCTGTACAATGTCATCGCCGTGCCTATCGCGGTCCTGGGCTTCGTTACGCCGCTGGTGGCGGCGGTGGCGATGTCGGTGTCGTCCGTGGTCGTGACGGTCAATGCGATGAGGCTGATGCGCCGATGACCTCGCTCCTCTGGCTCATCCCTTCAGCCCTGGTGTTGGGCGCGCTTGGCCTGTTCGCCTTTTTCTGGTCGATGCGTACCGGCCAGTATGACGACATGCAGGGCGCGGCCGAGCGCATCCTGATCGATGACGACACGCCGATCACCGATGACGAGCCGGAAGAGGCTGAGGTCGACGACGAGGCCGGGGGCGATCCCGCCGGTGGCGCGGATCCGCGCTGAGGCTCAGGCCCGCTCCGCCGCCAACGCCTCTCTGGAGCTGACCGGGCGCGGCGCGAAATCCTTGTAGGCGCGCCAGCTGGCGTGGGCGATCAGCGGGAAGGTGAAGGCCAGCCCGATCAGGAAGGTCACTGACCCCAACAGCGTGATCACGGCAATCAGCCACGCCCAGGTGAGCATCACGGCGGGCTGGGCTTTCACGGCCTTGACGCTGGCCGCGATGGCGGTGAAGGCGTCCACATCCTGATCGACCAGCATCGGGAACGAGATCGCCGAGATCGCAAAGGCCCCAAGCGCCAGCGCCCCGCCAATCAGCGAGCCGACCACGATGAGGCCCAGACACTGCGGCGTGAACAGGAAAGGCAAGACGCTGGTCAGTGTCATGTCGCTGCCATAGGCGAACATGGCGAACAGAAACTGCGCCAGCCGCGCCCAGGCGAGGAAGAAGACCAGCAGTAAGACGCTGAGCAGCGCCAGCTGTGTGACCCGGCCCACCGCCATGGACCAGAAATCGAACAGGCGCGGCTTGCCGCCTGCGTCGCGCACCTGGCTGATGCGGTAGACGCCGATGGCGAAGGCCGGCGCGACCAGCGCGAAACCGGCCACAAACACCGGCGCCAGCCCGCCATAGCCCAGCGCGGTGAGGCCCAGCGTGATCGCGATGCCTACAATCGTGAACACGGCGCCATAGCCCAGCGAAATGCCAGGCTCGGCAGCCAGATCCGCCAGCCCCGCCTTGAGCCAGGCCCAAGGGGCGTCGCGGCGCACTTTTTCGATGATCACCATGTCTGTCTCCATCCGGTCTGCGTCAGAGTCTCCGGAAAAACCCTAACTTATGCAAGGAGATTCTGGAGCGCTGCGGTGTTCTGGCCGATGCTTGCCCGGCGCCTGGAAGCGGCGCGAAGGGCGTGCGCTGCAACATAAGCGCTATCTATAGCCGTTATCAATATAAATGACTAAATCCCAAGGCCAAACATATGGTATCGTTTTTTTTGATGGCCGGTCCGGCTCCCTCGCCGGCGCGGCTTCTACTAACGCAACCCATCACCCAGGAGTGGACAATGGACGGTAACAGCGCAGGCAAATGCCCCGTCATGCATGGCGGCCTGACTTCGGCGGGCTCCTCGGTCACCGAATGGTGGCCGAAAACGCTGAATCTGGACATTCTCCATCAGCACGACACCAAGACCAATCCGCTGGGCGAGGACTTCGACTACCGCAAGGAAGTCAGAACGCTTGATTTCGACGCGGTGAAGAAAGACCTGCACAAGGTCATGACCGACAGCCAGGACTGGTGGCCGGCTGACTGGGGCCATTATGGCGGCCTGATGATCCGTCTGGCCTGGCACGCGGCGGGCACCTACCGCCTCGCCGATGGCCGTGGTGGCGGCGGCACGGGCAATATCCGGTTCGCCCCACTGAACTCCTGGCCGGACAACGGCAATCTGGACAAGGCGCGCCGCCTGCTCTGGCCGGTGAAGAAGAAGTACGGCAACAAGTTGAGCTGGGCTGATCTCATCCTGCTGGCTGGCAACGTCGCGTACGAGTCCATGGGCCTGAAGACCTATGGCTTCTCCTTCGGGCGCGAGGACATCTGGCATCCGGAGAAAGACACCTATTGGGGCGCCGAGAAAGAATGGACCCCGCCGAGCGAGAGCCGGTATGAAAATGTCGACGATCCCTCGACCATGGAAAATCCGCTGGCGGCGGTCCAGATGGGCCTCATCTACGTCAACCCGGAAGGCGTGAACGGCAAGCCCGACCCCCTGAAAACCGCCGGCCAGGTCCGCGAGACCTTCGCGCGCATGGCGATGGATGACGAGGAAACCGCAGTCCTGACCTGTGGCGGGCACACGGTCGGCAAGACGCACGGTAATGGCGACGCCGCCACGCTGGGCGCGGAGCCGGAAGGCGCCGACATCGAGACCCAGGGCTTTGGCTGGATGAACCCCAATCTGAAAGGCAAGGCCGCCAACGCCATCACCTCCGGGCTTGAAGGCGCGTGGACGACCGAACCGACCAAGTGGGACATGGGCTATTTCAAGCTGCT
>JAIUMW010000091.1 GCA_022565365.1 Oceanicaulis sp. | reverse complement strand
TGAGATCGGCCGCCACGTCCGGATTGCACGACAGGCTCACCCGGTCGCGCGCATCGCCCTCCACGGCGACGATCTGGGCGATGACATTGACGCCGCGATCCAGCAGGTCGCGCGCGGCGTGGGTGTAGTTGGCGCTCAGATAGGCCTGCTGGGCCTGGCTGTTGGCGAGCAGGGCGCCGGGTTGCAGGAAGAATTCATGCACCTGCACATTGGCCGTGAGCGCACCGCGCCGCCGGTCGGCGGCGTAGGCGAGGGGTTCATAGCCGCTATAGAGCCGCTCCAGAATGGGCCCCATGAACCGGGTTTCGAGACCGGGATCCGGCTCGGGCGCCTCCAGGGTCAGCGCGGTCAGGATGGTCAGCTTCAGCTTGGGATCATCCACGGCCCGCCGGTAGAGCGCGTTCACGAACGGGTTGGGCTTGCCCAGGCCGAGGGGGAGGCCGAGCACGATCTCGTTTCCGGTTTCCGATATCAGGGCGTCGACCGCCGCCTCCACGCGGGTATGGATCACAGGCGCGCCGCTCATGAGGCGGCCCTCTTTGCGGACGGCGCCGGCCCGTCGCCTGAAGCGGAGGCGGACAGCGCGTCTGCAGCGAAGTCGTCCACCGCGATGACGGCGCGGGCCAGGCGGCCGGCGTCATCCAGCAGGGCTTTTTCGTCAGCGGTGATGACGCCCGCCGCCAGCGCGGCTTCGGGCGTCTCGCACTGCGCATCCTTGATTTTGCGGCGCAAGGGTGCGCACTCGTGCGCCTTGGCGAAGGCGCGCGTGAGAAGCGCGATCTCGTCATCGCCTTCACCCGGATAAATGCCGTCCACCAGGCGGTCGCGGGTTGCAGACGGGGCGAGCAGGATCTCAGCGGCCTCGCGGCGCAGCGCGTCCGGCGCCGGGCGCCGGCGCCGGCCCCAGGGGAAGGCGACGGGGCGCATGAGTGCGGCCAGCGTGCGGGAGGGATAATTGACGATCACCCCGTCCAGCGCCTGTTCGATCCGGTGCAGGGCGTTCTCCAGCGACAACCGGGCCAGCGGCAGATCGGCTTCCTGCTGGCCGTCATGGCGGAATCGCGCCGCGACGGCGCTGGAGATATAAAGCTCGGACAAGACATCGCCCAGCCTTGCCGAGATCATCTCCATGCGTTTGAGCTCACCGCCCAGCGAAACCAGCGCGATCTCGCCCATGAAGGCGAGCGTCGCTGAATACCGCGTCAGCCGCCGGACATAGGGGGCGAGAGCGCCGAACTCGGACGCGCGCACCGTGCGCCCGAAAGTGACGGCGCGCCAGTACGCCCGGAAAGCGGTAGCGAACTGGTGGCCGAGATGGCGTGAAAGCACCACGTCGAAATCGGCCAGGCCCTGGGCCTTGTCCGGGTTCTGCGCCGCGTGCATCTCGTCCAGCAGATAGGGATGACAGCGGATCGCGCCCTGGCCGAAAATGATCAGGCTGCGGGTGAGGATATTGGCCCCTTCCACCGTGATGCCGATGGGAATCGCGCGGTAGGCCGAGCCGAGATAATTCTTCGGCCCGTCGCAAATGCCCTTGCCGCCATGCACGTCCATGGCGTCATTGATCGCCACGCGCATACGCTCGGTGGCGTGGGCTTTCATGATCGCCGAGATCACAGCGGGCTTCTCGCCCGCATCGATCGCTTGCGCGGTCAGCCGCCGGGCCGCTTCGCGCTCGTATGCGGTGGCCGCAATGCGCGCAAGCGCCTCCTGGACGCCCTCGAACTTGCCGACGGGCAGGCCGAATTGCTCGCGCACGCGGGCATAGGCGCCGGTGGCGTGGGCGGCGAATTTCGCTGAACCGGTCGACAGCGCCGGCAGCGATATGCCCCGCCCGGCGGCGAGCGCGCCCATCAGCATGCGCCAGCCGTCGCCGGCGCGCTCGCGCCCGCCGATGATGGCGTCGAGCGGCACGAAGACGTCCTTGCCCTCGATCGGGCCGGTGGCGAAGGGCTGGAAGGCGGGATAGTGGCGCCGGCCGATGGTGACGCCCGGGGCTGATGCGGGGACGAGGGCCACGGTGATGCCCAGATCCTCTTCGCCGCCCAACAGGCCGTCAGGATCGCGCAGCTTGAACGCCAGACCCATCACCGTGGCGACCGGCGCCAGGGTGATGTAGCGCTTGGAGAAGGTCAGTTTGAAGCCAAGCACGCGCTCGCCGTCGTGCTCGCCCTCGCAGACAATGCCCACATCCTCCATGCCGGCGGCGTCCGAGCCGGCGCTCTCGCTGGTCAGGCCGAAACAGGGAATGTCCTCGCCGCTGGCGAGGCGGGGCAGGTAGTGATCGCGCTGGGCCTGCGTGCCGTAGAGCATCAAAAGCTCGCCGGGGCCGAGCGAATTGGGGACCATCACGGTGATGGCGCCGGTCAGGCTGACGGTGGTGATGCGCGACACGATCTCGGAATGGGCCGCAGCGGAAAAACCAAGCCCGCCATACTCCTTCGGGATGATCATGCCGAAAAAGCCGTTTGCCTTCATGAACTCGAAGGCGTCGTGAGGCAGCTGGCGCTCCTTGAATGTGATGCGCCATTCGTCGAGCATGGCGCACAGCGTGTCCACCGGCCCGTCGATGAAGGCCTGTTCCTCGTCACTGAGCGCATAAGGGCCCGGCTCCAGCAGTTTCGACCAGTCCGGATCGCCGGAGAACAATTCGGCGTCCCACCAGACTGTGCCCGCCTCCAGCGCCGCGCTTTCGGTGTCAGACAGCGGCGGCAAGACCTTGCGTACAAAGCCCAGCATGGGCGCGCTGAACAGACGGCGGCGAAGGTGTACGAGTGGATTGGCCATGGCGGTCTCCGCTTGCGGGGCCGGCGAGGCGGGCTTGGACAAGCCCGCCAGGACGTCGGTTCGTCACCCTAACGCATTTGCAGGCGAAACGGCGCCGCTGCCGCCTTCAGGACCTGCACGCCGGGACGAGAGCGGCGGGACGAGAGCGGCGGGTGCGGGGTGCGGCCTTGTTTCGCCTCCCCGCCGCGTCCACTCTGGCGCAAATGGAGAGCGTCATGACCCATTGGACCTATCGCGGGGCGCTGGCGGCGATATGCCTTGTGATCGCCGCGTGCGGGCAGTCGGCGCGCGAGGACGGGCGCGTCCTGCATCGCGGCAATTCCATCGAGCCGGGCACGCTGGATCCCCACCGGGCGCTGATCACCAATGAGCAGGCGATCGTGTACGATCTCTTCCTCGGCCTCGCCCAGCCGGGCCCGGACGGGCGGCCCGTCCCTGGCCTTGCGGACAGCTGGACAGTGAGCGAGGACGGCCTTGAATGGGTGTTTCATCTGCGCGAGGCGAACTGGTCTGACGGTGAGCCCATCACGGCGGACGATGTGGTCATGAGCCTGCGCCGGACGCTGGACGCCGCGACGCTTAACCCGTTTCCCGCCCTGTTGTTCTCCATTGAGAACGCTGAAGCCGTGAATGCCGGCGAGGCCGCGCCGGAGACTTTGGGGGCTGAGGCGATTGACGCGCAAACCGTGCGG
This sequence comes from Oceanicaulis sp., assembly GCA_022565365.1. Taxonomy (GTDB): domain Bacteria; phylum Pseudomonadota; class Alphaproteobacteria; order Caulobacterales; family Maricaulaceae; genus Oceanicaulis. The sequence goes on along the minus strand of JAIUMW010000091.1, from coordinate 7,285 downwards.
CTGACGCTGCAATATCCCGCGCCCTATCTCCTCGACGTCTTGATGCAGAGCACCGCTGTGCCTGTGCCCCTGCACGTCATCGCCGAGCATGGCGGCGACCAGTGGACGCGGCCGGAGAACATGGTGGTCAGCGGGCCTTACCGGCTGGCGGCCTGGCGCTCGTTTGAGCATATCCGCCTGGTGCGCAACGAGGCCTTCCACGATCCGGCCGCGGCGTGCATCGACACGGTGTATTACTACCCCACCGCCGACACTGCCGCCGCCGAGCGCCAGGTGCGCAATGGGGAGCTCGATCTCAACACCGATTATCAGGCCAGCAGCGACGCCTTCCTGCGGCGCGAGGCGCCCGAGCTGGTGCGCTCGGTCCCGGGCCGGGTCTTGCGCATGCTGACCGTGAACACCGCGCGCCCGCCTTTTGACGATGCGCGCGCGCGCCAGGCCATGGCGATGGCGATTGATCGCGATTTTATCGCCAATCAGGTGCTGGCCGGCGCCGATATGGCGGCGGTGCAGTTCATGCCCGATGATGTGAACGGGCGCACCGGGCCGGCGCGGCTGAGCTGGGCGGACGAGCCCATGGAGGCGCGCCGCATCGCCGCCCGGGCGCTGCTGGCCGAGGCCGGCTGGGGACCGGACAATCCCTTGCGCCTCACCTTCTCCCACCAGCCCGCCGCCAGCTGGCCGCGCCTGGCGCCGGTGATCCAGTCTGATCTGTCGGCCATCGCGCCCTGGGTGAGCGTGGAGATCGAGACCGCCGACACGCCGATCCATTACGCCCAGATGCAGGCGGGCGATTTCGACATCGCCAGTGATGGCTGGGCGCCGTATTTTGACGACGCCTATGGCTATCTCATGGTCACCGAAAGCGCGGCGGGCGAGTATAATTACTCGCGCTGGACCGACCCCGCCTATGACGCCCTGCTCACGCGGTCCCATTTCGAGCTGAACCCTGACGCGCGCGGCGCGCTGCTGGCTGAGGCCGAACAGATGCTGCTCGACAGCGCCCACTACATCCCGGTCTTCTTCGAAAACCAGCGCGCCCTGGTCGGCCCGCGCGTGGAAGGCTGGGTCGCCCACGCGGCGGTGATCAACCCGACGCGATGGCTGTGTGTGGGGGAGGGGGGATGAGGCGCAGCGCGGCCGGACGCGGAGTTCCTTCCGCCCGGGGCGCAGGCCCATGTCTTGGCGGCTGTGCTCACGGTCTGCGGGACGTCGCGCGACTGCGCGAGGTCAAGCGCCATTCAGCGCGAGAAACGCTTGATCCCACGGCCTCGCCAGTTAAGCTTTATGTCAAATGTCAGCTTGCTTGGGCAATGTCGCCTGGCTATTCAGGTGTGACAAAATTAAATACATAGGAATGCATCTTGCATAAGATCGTGGAATTAGCACTGAGAGCTTTTGGCGCAATTACGGCTCTTGTCGGCATCGTATATGGTGGCCTGATTTTGGTCGTTTTCTTTTTTGTAGGTCAGGCCGCAGGCTTTGCGGATCACCAATATTCGATAAAATACCTGCTTTCCGCGCTCTATCTCGTCATTACCATTTATGTGGCGGTCAGATTGGCGCTGCGCGCCTCAACGTGGCGCGGTGTTCTGCTCGCATGCCTTGTCACCCCCATCTTGATTTTCGTCCTTTTGGCGCCGGATCTTGCTGGTTGAGACCCGCCTCAGAGTGAGACTGAACGGTAGGGCTGACTTGTCCGGGAAGGGTTCGAAGCAGTCGCCAGGGCGAACCGGCGCCCGCTCCGGTCAGGACACGGCCCAAGGGCGCCGGCTCCCTGACCGCCTCGCCTTCCGCCGCAATGGCAGCGCGCAGTTTGCGCTGTCACAGCGCCATAACGGGATTGCCCGGGGAATTGAAAGCCCCGCTTCAAAAGCTATATATTTCAAATAATTAGGCGAAAGATATGGTGCCCAGGAGAAGACTCGAACTTCCACTCCCTTTCGGGAACTGGCACCTGAAGCCAGCGCGTCTACCAATTCCGCCACCTGGGCAAGGCAACAGAGGTCGCGGGTGATACGGCGCGCGGGGCGGGGTGTCAACGTCCGCGCGCTCACGGCGGCGCAGGGTTTTGCACATGGGCGGCGGTTTGCGCGCGATTGGCGGGTTTTGCGCTGCGCCCGGCGCGGTCACAAGGTCACATCTTGTGCACGGCGCATGGACAGGCGCGGTGATTTTTGGTCTATCGCGGGGCAATCAGTTTCATAGACAGACGCGCGCCGGCCCGGCCGCAGCGCGCTCCACCCGCGAGGCCAAGCGATGCAATTGCGCGACGAGATGATCACGGTGTTCGGCGCTTCCGGCTTTATCGGCCGCTATGTGGTGCGCCGCCTGGCCAAGGCCGGCTATCGGGTGCGCGCGGCCACGCGCCGCCCGCATCTCGCCCATGAGCTCAAACCCATGGGCGTGGTGGGCCAGGTCCAGCTGGTGCAGGCCAATCTGCGCAATCCCGATTCGGTGGCCCGCGCGGTGGACGGCGCCCATGGCGTGGTCAATCTGGTGGGCATCCTCGCCGAGGGCGGGCGCCAGACCTTCCAGTCGCTGCAGGCTGACGGCGCGCGCGCGATTGCGCAGGCCGCCAAGGACGCCGGGATCGAGCGCTTTGTGCAGGTCTCGGCCATCGGCGCCGATGCGAACAGCAAGTCACGCTATGCCCGCACCAAGGCGGCGGGCGAGGCGGCGGTGCTGGAGGTTCTGCCCGGCGCGGTGGTGCTGCGCCCGTCCATCGTGTTCGGGCCCGAAGACGGGTTCTTCAACCGCTTCGCCGACATGGCGCGCTTTGCGCCCGCCCTGCCGCTGATCGGCGGCGGCGCCACGAAATTCCAGCCGGTCTATTGCGATGATGTGGCCCAGTGCGTGGTGAAGGCGCTGGAGATGGAGGCGGCGCGCGGTCAGGTGTTCGAGCTTGGCGGACCGTCCGTGTACACATTCCGTGAGCTGATGGCCTATATCCTCAAGACGATTGACCGCCCGCGCCTGCTGATCCCCGTGCCGTTCCCCATTGCGTCGCTGATGGGGCTGGGCGGCGAGATCGCCGGCGCGTTGCCCTTTGTGGAGCCCTTCCTGACGCGTGACCAGGTGACCTTGCTGAAGCAGGACAATGTGGTGGGCGCGGGCGGCGAGGATCTGGGACGGATCGACGCCTTCGGCGTGACCCCGGAATCCATTGAAGCGGTCGTGCCATCCTATCTGGCGCGCTACCGCAAAGGCGGCCAGTTCGCAGCCAAGCGGAAAGGCGCATGAGCCAGACCCAAACCTTCCCCGGCTGGCGCGGCACCACGATACTGTGCGTGCGCAAGGGTGGCCGCGTCTGCATCGCGGGCGATGGCCAGGTGGCCATTGGCAACACCGTGATCAAGGCGCGCGCCCGCAAGGTGCGGCCTTTGGCGGGCGGCGCGGGGGTCGCCGGGTTCGCGGGCGCTACGGCGGACGCGTTTGCTTTGTTCGAGCGCCTGGAAGCCAAGCTGGAACAATATCCCGGCCAGCTGGCGCGCGCCTGTGTGGAGCTGGCCAAGGATTGGCGCACCGATCGTTACTTGCGCCGGCTGGAAGCCATGCTGATCGTCGCCGACGCCAAGGAAAGCTTCGTGCTCACCGGCGCTGGCGATGTGCTGGAGCCCGAGGACGGCATCGCCGCCATCGGGTCGGGCGGACAGTTTGCGCTGGCCGCGGCGCGCGCGTTGATGGATCACATGGATGATCCCGAAGCCATCGCCCGGCGCGCCATGGAAATCGCCTCGGAAATCTGCGTGTTCTCCAACAATAATCTCACCGTCGAGACGCTGGGCTAAATTGCCTCTGGCGCACGGCGCGGCGGCGCCCTATCTCCTCGCGGCCCGCCGCCTGCGGGCGGTGTGTTGTTTGAGATCATCCATGACCGATGCGCGGTTTCTGTCCGGCGACGCGATAGCGGACAGCCGGTTTGCCTTTGCCGAAGCCCTGGCCTCGCGCGGCGATCTCGCCGGCGCCATCGACGTGCTCTCCGGAGCGCTGGAGCGCGTCCCGGACTGGGCGGCGGGCTGGTATCAGCTGGGCGCGTGGTGCGCCGCGGCGGGTGACAGCGTCGGGGCTGAACGGGCCTGGCGGCGCGTGCTGGCGCTGGACGGCGAGGATGCGCTGGGCGCGGGCGCGCGGCTGGATCTCCTGACCGGTCAGCCGGTGTCGGAAAGCTTGCCGGCGGCCTTTGTCGAGACCTTGTTTGACCAGTTCGCACCGCGCTTTGACGCGTCCCTGACGGGCAAGCTCGGCTATTGCGCGCCGCAACTGATCGGGCAGGCGCTGGACGCGGCCGGTTTTGAGCGGGCCGGGCGGGCGATGGATCTGGGCTGCGGTACCGGGCTCATGGGCGAGGTGTTGCGCGATCGCTGCGGCTGGCTCGGCGGCATCGATCTGTCTGCCGGCATGCTGGCGCGGGCCAGGGCCAAGGGGCTCTATGACCTGTTGGACAAGGCCGACCTCAACACGCTGGCGCTCAATGACGCGCGCTATGATCTGATCGTGGCGGCGGACGTGTTCACCTACGTGGGCGCGCTCGAACGCATCACCGCCTGGTGCGCAGCCTCGCTGACCCCGGGCGGGCGCCTTGCCTTCGCCGTGGAGGCGGGAGAGGGCGGCGTCACCCTGCGCGAGAGCCGCCGCTTCGCCCACGGGCGCGCCTATCTCAACGATCTCCTGGCCAGCGCCGGGTTTGGCGGCGTGACGTTCACCGATTGCGTGCTGAGACAGGACCGCGGGGCAGATATCGCCGGGCTCATCGCCGTGGCCAGCGCTCCGTCAGCCGGTCAGGACCGCGAGGGTGATGGCGAACTGACGGCCATCGCCTGAGGCCGCCTCTAGCGGAACAGCATCACCGGGACCGGGCTGGAGCGCAGCATTTCGGGGGTGGTGCTGCCGATGAACAGGGCGCGCAGGCGCGAATGGCCGTAGGCGCCCATCACCAGAAGATCGATATCGCGCGCCTTGATGTGTCCGGCGATGGCCTCTTCCGGCTTGCCGGACAGGACATGGGATTTGACGTCATGGCCGCCGGCGATCAGCGTGTCGGCCGCCGCTTCCAGCGCGGAGCGCCGCTCCAGCGTGTCTTCGCCCACGGTCACGCTGTCGATGGCCGCGCCTTTGAGCAGTTTGCCCTTGGCCAGATGCGCCACAGCCTTGTCCGAGCTGGGCCCGCCATCATAGGCGATGAGCGCGCGCGCGATCGGCTTGAAGCCCTGTGACGCGATCAGCACCGGCTTGGTGGCGGCGCGCACGATGCGCTCCAGATTGGACCCCAGATGATCCTTGGCGTAATCGGCCGCCTCGCCGCGCTTGCCCAGGATGATCAGCGCGGCGTCCGCCTCCACATCCTTGATCGCTTCGACGATATCGCCGAGACGCAGCCGGACCGTGACATTCGAGACGCCTGCGGCTTCCAGCTCGGCCTTGGCGGCGTCCAGAATGATCCGGCCGCGCTCCTTGGCGAGTTTGTCGTGTTCAGCGGCATGGGTGGCCAGCTTTTCCAGAAGCTGGGAGCGCGCGCCGAGCGTCAGATTGCCTGACAGATTGGCCGGCTGGCTGGCGCCGCTGCGGCGGCCCAGCACGTGCAGCAGCTCCACGCTGGCTGATGTCTGCGCGGCGGCCCAGGCGGCGTGATCGCACACACTTTTGGCGTAGACCGAACCGTCAATGAGGGCGGTGATGTGGGTCATGGCGTCGGCCTCCTAGTGGCCCATCAGGCGCTCAAGCGCGCCCGGCTTGTCGTGAATGCCCAGCCGGTCAACGAGGGTGCTGCTGGCGTCATTCATGCCCTTGAGCTCCACCTCCGCGCCGTCGCGCCGGAACTTTAGCACGGCCATGTCAATGGCGGCCACGCTGGACAGATCCCAGATATGGGCTGCGCTGAGGTCGATGGTCACCTTGTCGAGGGCTTCCTTGAAATCGAACGCCTTCATGAAATCCTCGGACGAGGCGAAGAAGAGCTGGCCGGTGACGGTGTAGGTGCGCTCGCGCCCGTCCTCGCTGGCCACAGTCGTGACGGCGAAATTGCGCGACACCCGCCAGGCGAAGAAAATCCCGGACAAAAGCACGCCGACGCCCACCCCGATGGCCAGGTTATGGCTGAAAATCACCGTGGCGACGGTGGCGATCATCACAAAGCTGGAGCTTTTGGGGTGATCGCGCAGATTCCTCACCGAGCGCCAGGAGAACGTCCCGATAGACACCATGATCATGATGGCCACCAGCGCCGGCATGGGGATGAGGCCCACCCATTCGCCCAGCACCAGGATCATGAACAGCAGGAACAGCCCGGCCATCAGCGTGGACAGCCGCGCGCGCCCGCCCGATTTGATGTTGATGATGGACTGGCCGATCATGGCGCAGCCCGCCATGCCGCCGATAAAGCCGGTGGCGGTGTTGGCGATGCCCTGGCCGATGCATTCGCGATTGCGGTCGCTGGCCGTGTCGGTGAGGTCGTCGACGATCTGCGCGGTCAGCAGCGATTCCAGCAGGCCCACCATCGCCACCGCGATCGAATAGGGCAGGATGATCATCAGGGTGTCCAGATTGAACGGAATGTCCGGGATCAGGAAAACCGGCAGGGTGGAGGGCAGCTCGCCCATGTCCGCCACGGTGCGCACATCCATTCCGAGCCACAGCGCCAAGCCTGTCAGCACCACAATGCACACCAGCGGGGAGGGGATCGCCTTGGTGATATAGGGGAAGCCGTAAATGATGGCGAGGCCGCCCGCGACCATGGCGTAGGTCACCCAGGTCACATTGGTCAGCTCGGGGATCTGCGCCAGGAAGATCAGGATCGCCAGCGCGTTGACAAAGCCGGTCAGCACCGAGCGCGAGACGAAACGCATCACGAAGCCCAGCTTCAGAACGCCCGCGCCGATCTGGATCAGACCGGCCAGCACGGTGGCCGCCAGCAGGTATTGCAGGCCGTGATCGCGCACCAGCGTGACCATCAGAACCGCCGTGGCCGCCGTCGCCGCCGAGATCATGCCCGGACGCCCGCCGGTAAAGGCGATCAGCACGGCGATGGAGAAGCTGGCGTAGAGGCCCACCTGCGGGTCCACCCCGGCGATGATGGAAAACGCGATGGCCTCCGGGATCAGCGCCAGCGCCACCACCAGCCCCGCCAGAACATCGCCGCGCACATTGCCGAACCATTCGGCCCGGATGCGGCGCAGAATGTCGAAATCCAGGTCGGGCAGGGGAATCCGGGGCAGGGTCATGTCGGGTCTCACTCAGCAATGGCGCGACGCGGGCCGCCTGAAGGCAGGCAAGCCTGATGGCCGGA
>JAIUMW010000090.1 GCA_022565365.1 Oceanicaulis sp. | reverse complement strand
TGGCGGGGCGAGCCGCGCGGCGCGGCGCCCAGGCGTTCGATGTCGTAGCGCGGCATGGAGGCCTGCATCATCTCCACCGCGCAGCACGCCAGACCAAACGTCATCCACATCAGCGAGCCGGTGCGCGCCCAGGTGATCAGATCATCGGCGGCGGCCACGATGAAGCCCTTGTCGGCCAGCTGGTCGCTAACGCCGTCAAAGAACGGATCGTGCTTTTGGGGATCATAGCCAGGCGTCGCGGCGCGCGCGCCCGAGCCGGCCGGGATGATGATGTTCGCCATGGCCTACTCCCAGTCCAGGGCGCCCTTGCGCCACTCGTACAGGAACCCGACCGTCAGCACGATCAGGAACACGATCATTGACCAGAACGCGAACACATTCCCCTCGAAGATGGGGAAAATCCACGGGAACAGGAAGGCCACTTCCAGGTCGAAGATGATGAACAAAATGGCCACCAGATAGAATCGCACGTCGAACTTCATGCGCGCGTCGTCGAATGCGTTGAACCCGCATTCATAGGTCGACACCTTTTCCGGGTCGGGATCAGACGGCGCCAATACAAAGGCGGCCAGAATGAACGCGATGCCCAGCGCGGCCGCGATTCCGGTGAAAATGACAATCGGCAGGTATTCCAAGAGCAGCGCGTTCATCCGCGACGCATCCCTTGCAGCGAAGGTTATGATCCGGGTCCCGGCCCGGCGCGCCAGCCCGGTCTCGATCGCGGCGGAAGCTAGTGCGGTGCGCCATGGGCCGCAAGACGAAACCACCGCTGCACGCCGGTCATAACGCCGCTGGAACGCCCTTTATTTGCAAACGCTTCTCATCTGCAAACTTTTGCCTGTCCGCAAATTCATTTCAGCGACGGACAACGCCATGTTAGCGCGTCTAACGGGGATGGCGTCCAGTCTGGCGCCGTCATGATTCTGGAGAACGCGCGTGACACGCAAGCTTCTGGCGCTGGCCGCAATCGCGGTCCTCGCCGCAATCGCGGTATGGTTTGTCTTCCTGCGCAACGGGGGTGCAGACGCCAGCGGATTGCAGGTGGAGACCGCTGCGCTTGCCCAGCGCGACCTGTCGCGCGTGGTCTCCTCATCAGGGCGCATCGCCCCGCTGGTGACGGTCGAAGTCGGCTCCCAGCTGTCGGGACAGATCGAAGCGCTCAACGTGGACTTCAATGACCGGGTCACCGCCGGCCAGGAGCTGGCCAGGCTGGATCCGCAAACCTTCGCCACCCGCGTACGCGAGGCCGAAGCCAATCTGGAGGTCGCGCGCGCCCAGGTGAGCGTCTCGCAAGCCAATGCCCAGCGCGCCCGGTCCGAACTCAACGCCGCCCAGCGCGCCTTTGAGCGCGCGGTGTCCCTGCGCGAGCGCGGCACGTTTTCCGAAGCCCAGTACGACAACGCCGAAACCGCGTTCAACGGCGCCCAGGCCGGCGTCGCCGTCGCCGATGCGAATTTGCGCAATGCCCGCGCCGGCCTGCAACAGCGCGAGGCGAGCCTGGAGAGCGCGCGGGTCGATCTGGAGCGCACCTTCATCCGCTCTCCCATCGAGGGCGTGGTGATCGACCGGCGCATCGATGTGGGTCAGACCGTGGCCGCCAGCCTCAACGCGCCGATCCTGTTCCTGATCGCTCAGGATTTGTCGCGCGTGCAGATCGAAGCGCAGATTGACGAGGCCGACATCGGCGACATCGCCAACGGCCAGGCGGTCACATTTGATGTCGACGCCTATCCCGGCATTCGCTTCGAGGGCGTGGTGACGCAGGTCCGCCTGGCCGCCAGCGCCGAGGGGAATGTGGTCACCTACACAGTGGTGATCGAGGCCGATAATCCGCGCCAGCGACTGCTGCCAGGCATGACCGCCAATGTCACCATCGTCACCGGCACGGTGAGCGGCGCCCTGGCCGCCCCCAACGCCGCCCTGCGCTTCACCCCGCGCGGCGCGGCTGAAGCCCTGGTGACCCAGACGGCGGCGTCCGGACAGGGCGGACGCGGCGAAGGCGGCGGAAGGGGCGGCAGAGGCGGTGGCGGCGGTCCGGGTGGCGGCCAGATGATGGACCAGCTCGCCGAGGAGCTTGAGCTGACCGCAGACCAGCGCCGGGACGTGCAGCGCGTCATGCAGGAGGCGTTCGCCCGCATGCGCGCCCAGGCCCAGGCGCAGGGCGCGGGTGGCGGTGGCGGCGGCGGTCCGGCGGCGTTTCAGGCGCAGATGCGCTCGGCGCTGGCTCAGGTGCTCACCAGCGAACAGCTGGCGCGCTATGACGCCATGATCGCCGAGCGCGCCAATCAGCGTCAGGACGTGCGGCGCGGGACGCTGTGGGTGCAGACCGCAGACGGACGCCTCGAGGCGCGCCAGGTCGGGCTGGGCCTGTCGGACGGGCAATTCACCCAGGTGCTGGGCGATCAGCTGAGCGACGGCGAACGCGTGGTGGTGCGCGTGCGCGAGGCGGGATAGATGAGCGCGCCGCTCATCCGCGCCCGCGGCCTCACCCGCGTCTACAAGCTGGGCGGCGGCGATGTGCATGCCCTGCGCGGGGTCGATCTGGATATCGCACGCGGCGAGTACTGCGCCATCATGGGCGCGTCGGGCTCGGGCAAATCCACCTTCATGAACCTGCTCGGCGCCCTGGACCGGCCGAGCTCAGGCGAGCTGGTGATCGATGGCGAGGCGCTGCAGGGCAAGCGCCCGGACGAGCTGGCCCGCTTCCGCAACCGCGCGGTCGGCTTTGTGTTTCAGCAGTTCAATCTTCTGCCGCGCACCACGGCGCTCGATAATGTCGCCCTGCCCCTGCTCTATCGCGGCTGGAGCCTGAAAAAGCGGCGCGAGCGCGCCGAGGAATGCCTGCGCATGGTCGGTCTGGCCGAGCGCATGGACCACCACCCGTCCCAGCTGTCAGGCGGCCAGCAACAGCGCGTGGCCATCGCCCGCGCGCTGTCGGGCGAGCCGTCCATCCTGCTCGCTGACGAACCCACGGGGGCGCTGGACAGCCAGACGTCGGAGGATGTGATGGATATTTTCGACCAGCTGAACGCCAGCGGGATCACGCTCATCATCGTCACCCACGAGGCCGATGTGGGCGCGCGGGCGCGCCGGCGGATCACATTCCGCGACGGGCTGGTCGTGGAGGATTTGACATGAGCCTTATGGCGGCTGTTCTGGTCGCGCTGACCGCGCTTCGGGTCAATGCGCTGCGCTCCTTCCTGGCGATCCTCGGCGTGATTTTCGGCGTGGCGGCGGTGATCACCACCGTGTCGCTGGCCCAGGGCGCACGTGACGCTGTGGAGACGCGCATCGCGTCGCTGGGGGCCAGCACGCTCAACATCACCGCCGGCTCGCGCGCCCGCGGCGGGCGCCCGGGCGGGGCCGGGTCCGGCACGCCCTTCTCGGACGCCGACATCAACGCCCTGCGCACCGATCTGGATTTCATCACGGCCGCCTCGGGGCTGGTCCAGTCCAACGTCACGGCGGTGGTGGACGGCGCCAACTGGCCCACCCAGATGATCGGCTCCAACGCCGAGTACACGGAGGTGCGCGACTGGACGCTGGCCGAGGGCCGCATGTTCAATGAAGGCGAAACCCAGCGCGCCAGCCGCCTGGTCGTGATCGGCCAGACCACGGCGCGCGCGCTGTTCCCGTCGGGCGGCGCGCTGGGGGCCACGATCCGGGTCGATAGTCAGCCGTTCGAGATTATCGGCGTGCTGGGCGATCTGGGTGCGGGGGCCTTTGGTCAGGACCAGAACGACATATTGCTGGCGCCCGTGACCACCGTACGATCACGCGTGACCGGCTTCTCACGCGCCGGGGTGCGCGATCCGGTGCAGCAGGTCTGGGTGAAGATTGCGCCGGGGGTCAATATGGAGACCGCGACGCTGGAGCTGGAAGATTATCTGCGCGTGCGCCGCAATGTGGCGCCGGGCGGGCAGGACAATTTCTCCATCCGCAATTTCGCTGACCTGATCCGCGCCTTCAACGAGACCCAGCGCGTGCTGGGGCTGCTGCTCGCCTCGGCGGGCCTCATCACCCTTCTGGTGGGCGGGATCGGGATCATGAATGTGATGCTGGTCTCGGTTACAGAGCGTACGCGCGAGATCGGCCTGCGCCTGGCGGTCGGCGCGCGCCGGCGCGATATCCGCAACCAGTTCCTGATCGAATCGGTGGTGCTGTGCTCGGCCGGCGGCGTGATTGGCCTGGGCGTGGGCGTGCTGGTGGCCAGCGCGATTGAATCCTTCGGACCCGCGCTGGGCCTCACGGGTCTGGCCGTATCGGTAGACCCCTCCATCGCGCTGATCGCGATCGGCTCGGCGGCGTCGATCGGCATCTTGTTCGGCTTCTATCCGGCGATGCGCGCCAGCCGGCTCGACCCCATCGAGGCGTTGCGCCACGAATAGGGTGCGATCCGGCAACCGGGTCCGGCTTAGCGCCGCGACGCCGCTGTGATGACCCGCCACACGATCCAGATCGGCACCACGATCACGGCGCCCAGCGCCAGATAGCGCAGCGCCCAGCCGAGCGTGGATCCGATGGAGTCGAAGAAGGCCGTCCAGGCCCGCCCGACAGCGCCGAAGAAGTCCACCCACAGATCAGCCGGATCGACATTGAACGCGGCCAGGATCAGACCCACCACCACACACAGCACGACCAGCAAAACGATGTCGCTGGGCTTCACGGCGGCAAGGCGCTGCCAGAAGCTGCGGCGTGCGCGCGGCGGCGGGGCGGTTTCAGGCGTCTGGTTCATGCGTCGCTCTCCTGTCCTGAGCTGACATCACCGATGCCAGCCGAATGCGGCGCAATCGCGGCACGGTTAGGTGTCTGACTTCGGCTTGCGCGTGCGCTTGGGCCCTGCGGGCTTGCGTGTCCCGGCCGGAGCGCCCGCCGATCTGCCTTTGGGCGAAGGCGCTTTGGCGGCGCTGGTTTTGGCTGCTGCGCCGGTTTTGGCGGCGGATGCCGCACGCGGCTTGCGCGCGGTCTTGGCCGGGGTCGGTTCCGGCGCCGGCGCTGGCGCCGGCAAGGCGTCTTCTACCGCCACCTGGGTCAGGGCGGCGGCGGCGTTGACCGCCTTCGCCGCCGTCGCGGCCACGGCCTTGCTGTTCGCAGCCGACGGTTTGCTGGGTGCGATGTCGGCCTTCTCCACCATGACGCGGTGGGGGAACGGAATGGAGATACCGGCTGCATCAAACGCCAGCTTGATGCGGCGGTTGATGTCCCAGAACACCGGCCAGAAATCGGGCGCATTCACCCAGGCGCGCGCCACGAAATCGATGGAAGAGTCCGCGAACTTGCTCAGCTCCACGAACACGGCCGGGTCGGTGTGCACACGCGCATCAGCCTGCAGCACCTGGCGGATCACTTCGCGGGCGAGCTCCAGATCCGTGTCGTAATCCACCGAGAAAGTGAAGTCGACGCGCCGCGTGGGGTAGCTGGAGAAATTGGTGATCACATTGCCCCAGGAGCGGCCATTGGGCACGATGATCTGCTTGTTGTCCGGGGTGCTGAGTTCGGTGAGAAACAAATTGATGTCCTTGACCGTGCCCAAGGTGCCGGAGATGTCGACGAAATCGCCAATCTTGTATGGACGGAAGAAGACGATCATCACACCGGCGGCCACATTGGCCAGCGTGCCCTGAAGCGCCAGACCCACAGCCAGCGTCATGGCGCCCAGCGCCGCGACCAGCGAGGTGGTCTCCACGCCGAACCGGGTCAGCACCGCGATCACGACCACGATGATGATGAGGTATTTGACGATCGAAGCGAAGAAGATCGCGAGCGTGCTATCGATACGCGGATGGGCGATGCCCCAGGCGCGCACGCGCTTGGAGATGAAACCGGCCGCATACAGGCCGACGATCAGGATCACAGCCGCCATGAGCATGCTTGTGATCGCTGCCATGCCCGTCACAGCAAGCCAGTCCACGACCTGATCGAAGTCGACATTCATGCCAGTGGTGTCCATTCTTTCACTTCCCGTCCCGGATCAAGGCAGTCATCAGCGGCGGGCTTGTAACAGGCGTCGCCAGCGATGCGAAGCACGTTTTCTACCAAAACCCACAAACCGCTTCAGACAGCCTCATCCACCGCCATGCCCGGAACCATCGACCGGCGCGCCCGCGGGCGGCGGCCGGCCGCGACATGATGTGGAAAGGAATATTAACCCAGGGCCGCCACGATAAATCAAACCCTGACAATGGGTTGCGACCGGGTGGATGGCCATGCGCGTAATTACCTGCCTGTTTACAGAGCATAATTTGTGGTTTGTGCTGCTGGCCGCACTCATGTGTGTCGTGGGCTCGATGATCACGATCCGGCTCTACCGGCTGGTGGCCGGCGCTCACGGCACGGCCCGGCTAGGCTGGACCTTTCTGGCGGCTGTGTGTGCGGGATCAGCAGTGTGGGCCACCCATTTCATCGCCATGCTGGGCTATGAGCCGGGCGTGCCGGTGCGTCTTGATTCCAACCTGACCATCATTTCAGGCCTGATCGCCATCATCGGCAGCGGCGCCGCATTGCTGATCGCGGGCAACACACGTATGCGCGCACTGCCAGCGCTGGGCGGCGCAGTGTTCGGCCTGACGGTGGCGGCGATGCATTTCACCGGCATGTTCGCATACCGGGTCGACGGCATCGTCACCTGGGACATGAGCTATATCGCCGCCTCCATCGCCCTCGCCACAGCCTTTGGCGCAGCCGCGCTTCACGTCACACCAAACTGGCAAGGCGGCTGGCGCGGCCTCGTTCCGCCGCTGCTGCTGGTGGCGGCCATTGTCTCGCTGCACTTCACCGGCATGGCCGCCTTCCTGGTGACGCCGCTGGAGGGAATTGATGTCGGGGCCGACAGCCCGGCTTTCACAGCGATGGCCATTGCGGTGGCGATCGCCGCCTTCCTCATCCTGGGCACGGGCGTGGCGACCTATCTGATCGAGGCGCGCCTGCGCGAGGCGTCCGAAGATCAGTTGCGTCATATGGCGCTGCATGATCCGCTCACGGGTCTGCCCAACCGGACCAGCTTCAATGCACGCCTGGACGCCCGGCTTGACGGCCCTTGTGCACACGAAACCGCCATTGCAGCGATTGATCTCGACCGCTTCAAGGAAGTCAATGACAGCTGGGGCCATGGCGCCGGCGACCAGGTGCTCACCGCGCTGGCCGAGCGGCTGCGCAAGTTTGACGGCGCGCGCCACTTTGCAGCGCGCCTGGGCGGGGACGAGTTTTGCGTGATCCTGAAGACCAGCGATGTGCATGAGCTGCAACAGCTGGTGATGGGGCTGGAGGCCGAGTTCACCCGGCCGGTCCAGTGCGGGACGCTGGAGGCGGCGGTGGGCGCCAGCATCGGCCTGGCCATCTATCCGCGCGACGGCGAGGATCGCGACTCACTGGTGCGCAACGCCGATCTGGCCATGTACAAGGCCAAAGCTGATCCGCTGTCCAGTATCTGTTTCTACGATCCGGCGCTGGGTGAAGCGGTGCGCGAAAGCCGCGCGCTGGCCGCCGATCTGCGCCAGGCGATCGAGGCGGACGAGCTGCACCTGCACTATCAGGTCCAGACCTCCATCGAGACGGGCGATATTCGCGGCTATGAAGCGCTGCTTCGCTGGCGCCACCCCGAGCGCGGCGACATCCCGCCATCGCATTTCATCCCAATGGCCGAAGCCAACGGGCTGATCCTGCCGCTGGGCGACTGGGTCTTGCGCCGGGCCTGCATGGACGCGGCGTCCTGGCCCAAGCATCTCAAAGTGGCGGGCAATCTGTCGGCCATTCAGCTGCCCCATATGGGCCTGCCCCAGCAAATCCATCAAATGCTGATCGAGCCAGACCTGCCCCCTGCCCGCCTGGAGATCGAGCTGCCCGAAACGGCGCTGATCAAGGACAAGGCGCAATCGCTGCATATCATGCGCCAGATCAAGGCGCTGGGCGTGTCCATCGCGCTGGACGATTTCGGCACGGGCTATTCCTCGCTGGACACCCTGCGCACCTTCCCGTTCGACAAGATCAAGCTGGACAAGTCCTTCACCGACGAGCTGAAGACCGATCCGCGCTCGCTGGCGGTGGTGCGCGCCGTGCTCACCCTGGCGCGCAGCCTGGAGATCCCTGTGCTGGCCGAAGGCATCGAAACCATCGAACAGCTCGAGCTTCTGCGCCAGGAGCATTGCGACGAGGGCCAGGGCTTTCTGCTGGGCCGCCCTGAATCCATAGAGGTGGTGGACCGGCTGGGTTTGCGCGTCGACGTGCACAAGGCCAAGCCTGACGCGCCAGCCAAAGCGCCGGCGCGGCGCGCCTAGCGGAAAGGCGGCTCGTCGAAGCTTCTCAGCTTGCGTGAATGCAGCGCCGCCGAGCCTTCGCGCTTGAGGATTTCAATGGCTTCAATGCCGGCGGCCAGGTGTTCAGACACCGAGCGCTGATAGAAGCGGTTGGCCGCGCCGGGCAGTTTCAGCTCGCCATGGAGCGGCTTGTCCGACACGCACAAAAGCGTCCCGTAGGGCACGCGCAGGCGGAAACCGTTGGCCGCGATGGTGGCGCTTTCCATGTCCACCGCGATGGAGCGTGACTGGTTGATGCGCCGCGCTTCCTGATAATAGCGCAGCTCCCAGTTCCGGTCGGCATAGGTCACCACCGTGCCGGTGCGCAGGCGGCGTTTCAGCGCCTCGCCCTTGTCGCCGCTGACGGTCTCCACCGCCTTGTGCAGCGCCACCTGGATCTCGGCGATGGGCGGGATCGGGATCTCCACCGGCAAATCACGGTCCAGCACGCTGTCATAGCGCAGATAGGCGTGGGCCAACACGTAATCGCCCAGGCGCTGGGAATGGCGCAGGCCGCCGCAATGGCCCACCATCAGCCAGCATTCGGGGCGCAGCACAGCCAGGTGATCGGTGATGTTCTTGGCGTTCGACGGCCCCACCCCGATATTGACCAGGGTGATGCCCCGCCCGTTGGGCGCCATCAGATGATAGGCCGGCATCTGGAAGCGCTGCCAGTGCGCGCCCATCACCTCGCCCAGCGCGTCGGGCGTATCGGCGTCCACGCGCACCAGACCCGCCGCAGACAGGGCGGTGTAGTCATTGTCTTCTTTTAGCTGGCGCACCGCCCATTCCACGAAGGCGTCGACATAGCGGTGATAGTTGGTGAACAGGATGAAGTCCTGAACATCGCCAAACGGCGTGCCGGTATAATGGCGCAGGCGCGACAGCGAGTAGTCGGTGCGCGCGGCGTCAAACAGCGACAGCGGGCGCGGGCGCCCGGGCTTTGAGGGCCGCTCGCCATTGGGCAGGGCGTCGTCGATGGTGGCGAGATCCGCGTAGGGGAAATGACGCACCAGCTCGGCCGGGCTCACCTCGTCGAGATCCAGCTCGCTGCCGTCCAGCACATAGGAGAACGGAATCTCCTGTGTCGACAGCCCGGTCTCGATCACCACCGGATATTCATCGGCCAGAATCTGGATCTGCTCGGTCAGATAGCGCCGGAACATGGCGGGGTGGGTGACCGTGTTAGCGTAGACGCCCGCTTCTGAAAACTTCCCGAACGCCCGGCTGACCGGCGGCACCGGCCCTTCGGGCTGATAGGTGATGCGCAGTTCAGGATAGGCGAACGCGCCCCCGGCCCGGCTGGCCGGCGAGGGCGGCGCTCCGTCCGAGAGGAAGGCCTGGAGCGCCGCACGCAAATTGGCCACAGACGCTTCGTACAGCGCGTTGAGCCGGTCGACCGCCGCATGGGCGTCATCGGCTGTCTCAAACGTCGCCAGAACCGCGTCTGGCGCAACGGCGCGCACGAGCGACAAGGCTCTAGTCCTCGCGCTTGACGAAGGTCACGGCGAACAGCGGCTCGCCGTCGAAGGCCGGCTTGGTCTTGCCGTCCTCGTCGATAATCTCGAACACGGTCGGCGCGATCCGCCCTTCCATCCGGTAGCCCTTTTCGGCCATGTGGCCGCGATGGAATTCCAGCGCAGCGGCAGAGAAGGTCTTGGCGAGATAGGTGATGCGGTGCGGATCTGCGGCCATGGGGCGCTCCCTTGAGATCAGGCTGGTGTTAACGTCAGTCCTAGCGGCTTCCCACGACGGAACCAAGTCCTCGAACGACAAAGGCGTGCGTCAAAGCCGTGCGCCAAGTCACTGCGCCCTAGAGACGGCTGCGCGCGCCCGCCGCCGCGTCGATGCGCAGCGCTGTCTCAAGCGCCAGGCGTCCGGCTTCACCGTCTGCGGCGGGATAACCTGTGCCCGCGCCGCGCACGGCGTCCAGAAATGCGGTCACATTGGCGCCAAGGCTGTCCCTGGCCGACGGGTCGTCAGCAAAGTCCGGATTGAGCGCCAGGCCGGGCGAGGCCTCGAACGTCCGGGCGATGAAATCGACCTTGGCGAATCGCCCGTCCGCATAGCCGATCTCCATCACCCGGTCGCGCCCATCGGCCACCCGGCTTGATTCCAGCTCGGCCGTCAGCCCGGAGGCGAAGCCCAGCGTGCAGCGCACATGATCGGCCAGCCCGGCGCGGCCCTCGACCATCTGCGCCTCGACCCGCTCAGGCCCGCCGCCGGCCAACGCCAGCACCAGATCGATATCGTGGATCATCAGATCAAGCGTCACCGACACATCCAGATTGCGCGCACTGGGCACGCCCATCCGCCGGGCCGAGAGTGTCTGCGCGCGGGGCAGATCGCCGAACAGGCCCATGGCGTGGAATACAAAGCGCTCCTGATGTCCGACGCGCAGCACAATACTGTTCGCGGCGGCCAGGTCGGCCAGGTCGCGCGCCTCCTCCACGGTGGCCGCCAGCGGTTTCTCCACCAGCACCGCCCGGCCCGCCAGCAGCGCCCGGCGCACCGCGTCATGGTGGAACACAGCCGGGCT
>JAIUMW010000089.1 GCA_022565365.1 Oceanicaulis sp. | reverse complement strand
CGGCGATGTGATCGTGGTGCGCGACCCGGGCCAGAACATCAACATCATCAAGCGCGTCATCGGCCTGCCAGGCGACACGGTTGAGCTGCGCGACGGGCGCCTGATCCTGAACGGGGAGATGGTCCATCGCGAGCCCCAGGGCGTGGTGCGCTACCGCGACCGGTCAGGCGTGCAGGTCCATGCCTCGGTCTATACCGAGGAACTGCCCGGAACGTCGGGCTACACCATCTACGAGCGCTCGGATAACCATCCGCTGGACAATATCGGACCTTTCCAGGTGCCTGCGAACCGTCTCTTCCTGATGGGCGATAACCGCGACGCCTCGGCCGATAGCCGCGAACCGGGCGGTCTGGGCTATGTGCATACCGATCATGTGGTGGGCAAGGCCTTCACCGTCCTGTTCACCTTCGCCTCCTGCCGCGAGGAGGAAGGGCTGCACTGTCCGCCCTGGCGGGTCTGGCGCGGGCTTTAATCGCGCTCTAGGCTCTCACTCCTGACATCAAGGGAGGGTGCCATGAGCCTGAAGGGCAAAACCATCTTCATCACCGGGGCGAGCCGTGGCATCGGCCTGGCCATCGCCGAGCGCTGCGCACGCGACGGCGCCAATATCGCCATCGCCGCCAAGACCGCCGATCCGCACCCGAAGCTGGAAGGCACGATCCACACCGCCGCCGCCGCCATCGAGTCCGCCGGCGGCAAGGCGCTGGCCCTGCAATGCGATATCCGCGACGAAGAGAGCGTGCGGGCGGCGGTCGCCAACACCGCGGAGCCCTTCGGCGGCATCGATGTGGTGATCAACAACGCCTCGGCGATCTTCCCGATGCCCACCAAGGACACGCCCATCAAGCGCTGGGACCTGATGCATCAGGTCAATGCGCGCGGCACTTTCCTGGTGACCCAGCACTGCCTGCCCTGGCTGGAGAAGGCTGAAAACCCGCATATCCTGGCCCTGTCGCCGCCGCTGGACATGCAGGTGAAATGGTTCGCGCCCCATGTCGCCTATACCAGCGCCAAGTACGGCATGAGCCTGTGCATTCTGGGCTGGGCGGGCGAGTTCAAGGGCCGCATCGCCGCCAACGCCATCTGGCCACGCACCGCCATCGCCACCGCCGCCATCGCCAACGTGCTGGCCGGCGAGGAGGCGTTCAAGCATTGCCGCAAACCCGAAATCCTGGCCGAGACGGCCTACCGGGTCCTGCTGAAGCCGGCGGCGGACTTCACCGGGAATTTCCTCATCGATGACAGCTTCCTGGTGGGCGAAGGCGTGACCGATCTCGACCAGTACGCCGTGGAGCCCGGCCAGGCACTCCTGCCGGACTTCTTCGTCCCCGATCATCCCCCGGCGCCCGCGGGCGTGGAGATTATGGACGTGCAGCTGGGGCATTAATCTTAGGCGCCCGGTTTTGCGGGCGCTCGGCGATCACAGAGAGGACATCAGGTCCGCAAGCCGTGTCTGGAGATGCGGAACGGCGTCCTCGCGTTCAAGGAACTCGTCAATCGCCATCAGGGTCCAGCGCTGACCTTTGTCTCCAAACTCGATCCGCTTGATTTCCTCGCGGTTGATCAGCGCAATGCAAAAATAGGTATCCTGCCCGGACGGTGAAAGACTTTCGTATCGCGTCAGCTGGCGGACGCGATCAGGCGCGATGCGCAGTCCGAACTCCTCTTCCACTTCGCGGATGACGCACTCGACGGGGCTTTCCTGCCCTTCGCGGCCGCCTCCGGGCAGGTCCCACAGGCCGGGGAACGGGATTCCGTGTTTTTGATCGCGAAGATAGCTGACCAGCATCGACTCGCAGATCAGCGCGATCTTCGTGCCGCTGAACGCTTCACCACTCCACATCCCGCACCCGTTCGACCTGAGCGCCAAATGCGCCTGCGCCTGAGAGGATGAATGGGGTCTCAGCTATAGGTCAACAACCGGGGCGGGAGCGCTGATTGGCGATGCCGGGCGATCTGCTGGCGCGTTTCGGATGTCACGCAAGGCGCGAATCCTGGGTCGGCCGCCGCGCGGTTCAGGCATTGCCGGGACCCGCCCCAAAAACGCCGCTTGATTTTTTTGTAAAACGCGCATCATAGGCGTTGGAGCGTCGCACTCTGCGGCCCGGTCGCCTGACCCGCCGCCACTCTGCCGGCACCCGTCGACGCGGGTCGCCTTCAGGCGTTCTCACATGTTGCTCATCGACACCTATGTCGGCCCGAGCGTGATCGAAGGAGTCGGCGTTTTCGCCGCTGAATTCGTGCGCGCCGGTCAACCGATCTATCGCTTTGAACCGGGCTTTGACCGGCTCATTTCCCCGTCCGATCTCGCTTCCATGCCCGAGCCGATCCGCCGCTTCGTCGACCGCTACACCTATCCCCATCCGGCCGATCCCGGCCTGCTGGTGCTGGATGCGGACAATGGCCGGCACATGAACCACTCCGACGAGCCCAACACCAATTTCGCCGACGCGGTGTTCGGCTACGCCATCCGCGATATCGCGGCGGGCGAGGAGATCACCTGCAATTACGCCGAATTCGAACCCGCTTTCGTGATCCTGCCCTCCATGGTGGAGGCCCATACAGGCATGCAGCACATGGCGGCGGCGGAGTAGCCGGGCGCCGGACCAGTTGCCAGACGGCAGGCGGCGGGGGTAGCCATGGGGCATGCGCACCCTTGTTCACGCCCCCGCCGCCAGTCTGGATCACCACCCGCCTCAGGGGCACCCGGAGCATGCCGGGCGGCTTGAAGCCGTGTTGCGCGCCGTTTCGGCCGTCGGGATCGAACCACGAACCGAATTTCCGTCAGCCTCGCGCGCTGCGCTGGCGCGTGTGCATATCCCGGCGCTGATCGATCAGGTCTTTGCTGCGTCACCCCAAGAGGGCGAAGCGGCGCTGGACGCTGACACCTGGATGAGCCCGGGCTCACTCAAGGCCGCGCTGGCGGCGGCGGGGGCAGGGATGGCCGGGGTGGACGCGGTGATGGCGGGCGAGGCTGAAGCCGTCTTCGTCGCGGCCCGCCCGCCCGGGCATCACGCCGAGCCGGACCGGGCCAGGGGGTTCTGCCTGTTCAACACCGTCGCCATCGCGGCGGCCCACGCGTTGGCTCAGCACGGTCTGGCGCGCGTCGCGGTGGTCGATATCGATGTGCATCACGGCAATGGCACGCAGGCCTGGGCGGAAAACGAGCCGGCCTGCCTGTTCGCCTCCATCCATCAGGGCTGGATCTATCCCGGCACCGGCGCCGCGCACGAGACCGGGCGCCACGGCAACATCATCAATCTGCCCATGCAGGCGGGAACCGCAGGCCCGGCCTGGCGCCGGGCGGTGGAGACCGCGATCCTGCCGCGCCTTGCCGGGTTTGCGCCGGATGTCCTGTTGGTCTCCGCCGGGTTTGACGCGCACCGCGATGATCCGCTGGCCGGGCTGGCGCTGAGTGATGACGATTATGCCTGGGCGGGCGCCGCGCTGGCGCAGGCGGCGCGCGCTCACGCTCATTCGCGGCTTGTATGCGTGCTTGAGGGCGGATACGACTGCGCCGCGCTGGAGCGCTCCGCCGGAGCTTTCCTGCGCGCCGTGCAGTCGGCGTGAGGCCCTGTGCAGCGTTCCGCCGCGTCATCCAGCCGTGAATGAACATCATGAATTTACCCAGCGCCGCGCCTGGCCAGATCATCATTGCCCGTCACGGCGAACCGGACCTCAACCGGTATGAGAAGGTCGACTGGCGCGGCTATGAGCGCTGGTGGGCGGCCTATGACCTGGCCGGGCTCAAACCCGGCCAGACTGCGCCGGAAGAACTCTGTGCGCAGGCCCGCAACGCCAGCACCGTCTTCGCCTCCACCCTGCCGCGCGCCATCGAGACGGCGCGCGCCTGCGTCGGGGATCGCGATCTGGTGATCGATCCGGTGTTTGTTGAGGCGCCGCTGCCGCCGCCGCCCTGGCCGGGCCGGTTCAATGCGCGCACCTGGGGCGTTTATGCCCGCTGCACCTGGTGGTTGGGCTTTTCGCGCGGCCGCGAGACCCGCCAGCAGGCTGAGCTGCGCGCCCGCCAGGCCGCCGCGCAGCTGGTCGAGGCGTCGAATCACGGTCCAGTGGCCCTGTTCGCCCACGGCTGGTTCAATCGCATGCTGCGCCCGGCGCTGCGCGCGCAAGGCTGGCGCTGCGTGGTGGACGGACGCGATGACTACTGGTCCTGGCGCCGGTATGAGCGGCGCTGAGCGCTGAGCTTGCAGGAATGAAGGGTTGATTGCGCGCGCGGTTCCGTCTTCTCTGGAGCGGTCCGATCCCCTCACGGAGCCAATCATGAGTGCGCCCGCCGACATCTCCGCCCTGAGCTTCGAAGCGGCGCTTGAAGAGCTGGAGGCGATTGTCCAGAAGCTCGAAGGCGGCGAGGTGGAGCTGGAGAAATCCATCGCGCTCTATCAGCGCGGCGCGGCCCTCAAGGCCCATTGCGAGGCGCGCCTGAAAGACGCCCAGCTGAAAGTCGACAAGATCGTCATCGGCGCTGACGGCAAGCCGGACGCCGAGCCGGCGGGGCTGGACTGAGCATGGGTCCCGACGCGCCGCCGCTGCCCGAGATTGCGCCGGAGGATTTCTTCCGCGCCGATGTGCGCCTCGGCGAGATCATCGCCGCCGACCCCTTCCCAGAAGCGCGCAAGCCCGCCTGGAAGCTGACCATCGATTTTGGCCCCGGCGTGGGCGTGAAAAAGAGCTCCGCGCAGATCACCGAGCACTACGCGCGCGAGGCGCTGCCAGGCCGGCGCGTGCTGGCGGTGGTCAATTTCCCGCCGCGCCAGATCGGCCCTGTGCGCTCTGAAGTGCTGGTGCTGGGCGTGCATGATGCGCAGGGCCGCGTCTGCTTGCTCGGAGCTGACGGCGATGCGCCACTGGGAGCGCGGGTGTCATGAAGGGGCGCGTGCTGTCAGAGTTTTCCACAGCCCTCAGCGAGGCCGCCGACCGGGTCACCGTGGCGCTGGACGCGCTCTTGCCGCGCCCGGACGGGCCGGAAAAGCGCCTCATCTCGGCCATGCGCTATTCGGCGCTGGGGCCGGGCAAGCGCATGCGGCCCTTCCTGCTGATCGAGTGCGGACGCCTGGTGGGCGCCGACGAGCGCGCGCTGCTGCGCGCGGCGTGTGCGGTGGAGTGCATCCACGCCTATTCGCTGGTGCATGATGATCTGCCGGCCATGGACAATGACGATCTTCGCCGCGGCCGCCCGACCCTGCACATCGCCTATGACTATGCGACGGCGATCCTGGCGGGCGACGCGCTTCAGACCCAGGCGTTTGCGATCCTGGCCGATCCTGAAACCCATCCTGACGCCGCGCTGCGCTGTGATCTGATCGCGCGCCTGGCCCAGGCGGCCGGGGCGCGCGGCATGGCGGGCGGGCAGATGATCGACATGGCCATCGAGGCGGGCGAGGAGGCCGAGATCGGCGTCATCACGCGCTGCCAGCGCATGAAGACCGGTGCCCTGATCGCGTTTTGCGCCGAGGCCGGACCGGTGCTGGCGCGCTCTGACCGTGACACGCGCACGGCGCTGGAAGGTTTCGCCCATGATCTGGGGCTATGCTACCAGATCGTCGATGACCTTCTGGACGCCGAGGGCGACGAGTCCCTGACCGGCAAGCGTACGCGCAAGGATGAGGGGCAGGGCAAGGCCACCTTCGTCTCGATTCTGGGCGTGGAGGGTGCGCGCGAGCGCGCGCGTCATCTGGCCGCGCAGGCCAAGGAGCACCTGGCCGATTATGGTGAAGATGCAAAATTGCTGATACAAACAGTCGACTATGTCCTGGATCGCCAGTCCTGACATTTGATTGCCGGATGGCCGGCTGCAGGAGACCGTATGCCCCACACGCCTCATCTCGACCAGATCCGTGTTCCCAGCGACCTCAAAAATCGCGATCTGACCTTCCTGACGGCGGTGGCCGAGGAATTGCGCGCCGAAACCATCGACACGGTCTCTGTCACAGGCGGGCATCTCGGGGCCGGGCTTGGTGTGGTCGAGCTGACCCTGGCGCTCCACCACGTGTTTGATACGCCTGATGACATTCTGGTCTGGGATGTGGGTCACCAATGCTACCCCCACAAAATCCTGACCGGCCGGCGCGACCGCATCCGCACGCTGCGCCAGGGCGGGGGGCTGTCTGGCTTCACCAAGCGGTCTGAAAGCGTCTACGACCCGTTCGGCGCCGCCCATGCCGCGACCTCCATCTCCGCTGCGCTGGGCTTCGCCGTGGCGCGCGACCTGAAGGGCGAGCATGACCGCAAGGTGATCGCGGTGATCGGCGACGGCTCGATGTCGGCGGGCATGGCCTATGAGGCCATGAACAATGCCGGCGCGCTGAAGAAGAACATGATCGTCATCATCAATGATAACGACATGTCCATCGCCCCGCCCGTGGGCGCGATGAGCCATTATTTCGCCCGTCAGGTCTCGTCCAAGAGCTACCGGGACCTGCGCAAGATCGGCAAGGGCATCGCCAAGACGCTGGGCGTCGAGACCCAGGCGCGCAAGGCCGAGGAATATCTGCGTGGCATGGCTATGGGCGGCACGCTCTTTGAAGAGCTGGGCTTCCGCTATATCGGCCCGATTGACGGGCACGACCTCGAGCAGGTCATCGCCGTCTTGCGCAATGTGCGCGACGCAAATGACGGCCCGGTGCTGATCCATGCTGTGACCCAGAAGGGCAAGGGCTATGCTCCCGCCGAACTGGCTGACGACAGATATCATGGCGTGTCGCGCTTCAATGTGGTCACCGGCGAGCAGCAAAAAGCCAAGGCCGGGCCTCCGGGCTTCACATCCGTGTTCGCCGACGCTCTGATCCGCGTGGCCGAGCAGGATGAGCGCATCTGCGCGGTCACCGCCGCCATGCCGGCGGGCACGGGCGTGGACAAATTCGCCGCCCGTTTCCCTGATCGCGGCTTTGACGTAGGCATCGCCGAACAGCATGCCGTGACGTTCGCGGCCGGGCTGGCGGCTGAAGGCCTCAGGCCCTTCGCGGCGCTCTACTCCACATTCCTGCAGCGTGGTTATGACCAGGTGGTCCATGACGTGGCCATCCAGTCTCTGCCTGTGCGCTTCGCCATCGACCGGGCGGGCCTTGTGGGCGCCGACGGACAGACCCATGCCGGCTCGTTCGATATCGGCTTCATGGGCTCGCTGCCCGGCATGGTGCTGATGGCGGCCGCTGACGAGGCGGAGCTGGCGCGCATGGTCGCCACCTGCGCCGCCATTGATGACGGCCCCAGCGCCGTGCGCTATCCGCGCGGCGAGGGGACGGGCGTGGACATCCCCTCCGTGCTGGAGCCGCTGGAGATCGGCAAGGGCCGCATCGTGCGCGAGGGGTCGGGTGTGGCGGTGCTGTCGCTGGGCGCGCGCCATGGCGCAGTGCTCAAGGCCGCCGCCGAGATGGCCGGCTACGGCCTGTCGCCCACCGTGGCCGATGCACCCTTCGCCAAGCCGCTGGCCGCGGGGCTGATCCTGCGCCTGGCGCGCGAGCACGAAGTGCTGGTCACTATCGAGGAAGGCTCACGCGGCGGCTTCGGCGCCTTTGTGCTGCACCTGCTGGCGGAGAAGGGCGCGCTGGATCGCGGTCTGAAAATCCGCACCATGACCCTGCCGGATGTGTTCCTGGATCACGACAGCCCCTACGCCATGTACGACGCGGCGCGCCTCAACGCCCGCCACGTCACCGCCACCGTGCTGGACGCGCTCGGCCGCGAGGAAGACGCCGCCCGCGCGCTGGCGTGAGGGGGCGTCAGCCCTGACCCAGCGCCAGCAGGGTGCGCGCGAACGCGGTGATTGCGCGCGGCGTCGTGGATTCCTGATTGGAATGATAGTTGAAGGTCGGGATCTGCAAGGTTGCGCCCGTGCAGCGTCCCGATGACAGGGCGACGATGCGCCCCAGCTCAGTCAGGCCCAGTGATTTGAGCGGCTGACCGCGGCGGGCGCGGGCGTCGTTCTCGCGCTCGATAAAGCTGTCCTTGAAGATAATCGGCGCGCTCACCGTGTTGGCCGCGCGCTCCACCCGCTGGACGGTTTCGGGATGGAAGGCCGCGGTGGCGTCACGCCGGCGCAGGATCACCGCGCCCGCCAGCGCGGCGGCGCTGTCATCAAACGGCGTGGTGTCGAGCACCACAATATCATTGCGCTCCTGACCGCTCTCGGCGAGCCAGCCCAGCGCATGAGCCGCCGAGCGACCGATCTCTTCCTCGGCGGTGAAGATGATGGTGCCGGTCAGGCCAAACTCGGCCGCGACCCGCAGCGCCGCTGCAGACACCGGATTATCAAGCTGGCCTGAAATCAGCCCGGCCTCCAGCGGCCCCAGCGTGCGGGCAAATGCAATCGGCGTGCCCGGCGCCAGCTTGATCATGCCGTCCAGCGTCAGCACCAGGCGCCCGGCTTCGTCCACGCTGGCCGACGCAATGCGGCCATAGGCGATGCGCCCGCCGGTCTTGCGGTCATAAGCGAAGATCGTCTCCCCCGCATAGCGCTTGGAGACGGCCTCGGCGAAATTGGCGGTGACGGCGTGGGCCTCGCCGTACTTCTCGTTCTTGACGGCGTGGGCGGCGTAGACCGCCGCGCCGTCCTCAGCCGTGATCGCGCCGTGGCGATCAATATGGGCCAGATACACCGGACCCTCGCCCAGCTCAGCGATGCACAGGTTGCGTTGACGGCTGACCTTGGCGCCCAGCGCGGTGAAGTCGCGCGCCAGGTGATCCAGGAAGGGCGTCTCGTGTCCGACCACGGACGGGAAATCGAGATACTCGCTGGTTTTGGCCAGCACTCTTGCGAAGATTTCGCTGTCAGCCCGCTGCGTGGCCATCTTACAGCTTCTCGACAAACACCGATCCGGCTGAATAGCCGGCGCCGAACGAGCAGATGACGCCTTTGTCGCCGGCGCTGAGATCGTCGCTGTTGAGGTGGAAGGCGATGATGGAGCCCGCCGAGGAGGTGTTGGCGTAGGTGTCCAGAATGGTCGGCGCGTCCTCGCCGCCGGCCTCGCGGCCGAACACCTTGCGCGCGATCATCAAATTCATGTTGATATTGGCCTGGTGCAACCAGATGCGGCGCATCTGGTCGGACGCCAGCCCCAGTTCCTCCATGTGGTCGCGGATCATGTCCGAGACCATGGGCACGACTTCCTTGAACACCTTGCGGCCTTCCTGGACGAACAGCTTGTCGTCCTTGGGCGCGCCGTTGGCGCGTGCGCCATTATCGCCATCAGGGCGTTCGGTGCGGTTCAGGAAGCCGAAATTATTGCGGATATTGTTGGAGAATTTCGTGCGAAGGCGCGTGCCCAGAATACGCCAGCCGCCTTCGCCCAGATCCTCGCGCTCCAGCAGGATCGCCGTGGCCACATCGCCGAAGATGAAATGGCTGTCGCGGTCGCGCCAGTTCAGGTGAGCCGAGCAGATTTCCGGATTGACCACCAGAATGGCGCGGGCGTGGTCCTGGGCGATCATGTCGGCGGCGGCCTGCATGGCGAAGGTCGCCGAGGAGCAGGCCACGTTCATGTCAAAGCCGAAGCCTTCCTCGATGCCCAGCGCGTCCTGGATCTCGATGGCCACAGCCGGGTAGGCGCGCTGCAAATTGGAGGCGCCGACAATCACCCCGTCCACATCGTCAGGTTCACGCCCGGCGCGCTTCAGCGCGTCGCGGCAGGCATTCAGGCCGATCTCGGCCAGCATGGCGATCTGGTCATTTGCGCGCGGCGCGATGCGCGGGGTCATGCGCTTGATGTCCAGTACGCCTGCCTTGTCAACGACATAGCGCGACTTGATGCCGGACGCCTTTTCGACGAATTCGGCCGAGGAGGGGGTCAGCGCCTCGGTCTCGTCGCGGGCGATCTCGCCGGCATGGGCGTCGTTATAGGCGCTCACATAGGCGTTGAAACTGGCCACCAGTTCTTCGTTGGAGATGGACTCCGCGGGCGTCCACAGGCCCGTGGACCGGATAACAGCGGCGGTCATGAAAGGCTCCAGCTCGATGTCTGAGTCTGTTTGATCACGCGCCAACTTAGCGAGCATCGCGGCACGCGCCAACCATACGTACAGAGAGTGTTGCTCACACCGGCAGCCGGGCGACCTCTGCGTGGCGCGGGCAGGTGACCAGATGATCATTCACCATGCCCACCGCCTGCATGAAGGCGTAGACGATGACCGGGCCGCAGAACTTGAAGCCGGCTGATTTAAGCGCCTTGGCCATGGCCTGGCTGGTTGGCGTCTGGGCGGGCACCTCGCTCATCTCCGCGAAACGGTTTTGGACCGGAACGCCATCGACGAAATCCCACAGAAAGGCGGAAAAGCCCGGCCCCGCCTCCTGGATGGCGATCCAGGCGCGGGCGTTTCCGATCGCCGCCTCGATCTTGGCGCGCGAGCGAATGATGCCGGCATCGTGCAGCAGGCGGTTGATGTCGGCCTCGCCATAGCGCGCGATGGTATAGGGATCGAACCGGTCAAAGGCGGCGCGCATGGTCTCGCGCTTGCGCAATATGGTGATCCAGGCGAGCCCCGCCTGGAACCCGTCCAGCACCAGTTTTTCAAACAGGGCGCGATCATCGCGCTCGGGCACGCCCCACTCCTCATCATGATAGGCGATGTAAAGCGGATCATTCCCCGGCCAGGGGCATCGCTGCTGGGTCATGGCGGCTGTCCTTCGTGCGTGCGGCCCGCGCACGCTAGCGGCGCAGGCCGCACGCCGCCACCTGATTCTTGTTGCGGCGGCAGGGGGCGGAATTGACAGGCGGACAAGCCTGGCCCATAAGCCCCGCTCCCTCAGTGGCCGGCTTGCTGGACCGCTCGTATCAACACGCACGGACGACGCGAGAACCGCCGTTTCCATTGCGCAGCGAAGAGGGTGCTGCGCCGGGCCGCGTCATAAAAAGAGAGACCTGATG
>JAIUMW010000088.1 GCA_022565365.1 Oceanicaulis sp. | reverse complement strand
GGCGCTGATGGCGTCGATATTGGCTGATGTCATATGCACATCGCCTGGTTGCATGGGCGCCATGACGGTCTGCGCGCTCAGGCCCGTCGCCTGCTCCAGCGCTCCGATGAAATCCATCAGGCGTTCAGGCCGGTTGTTGCCGATATTATAGATGCGGTGGGTGCGTCCTGACCCGTTTCCGCCCTCGGGCCCGGCCAGCGCGATCCGTGTCACGCCATCCACAATGTCATCAACCCAGGTGAAATCGCGCATCAGGTCGCCGTGATTGAAGACCTGGATCGGGCGGTTCTCCAGCATGGCTTCAGCAAACGCGTAATAGGCCATGTCCGGCCGGCCCCAGGGCCCGTAGACGGTGAAAAAGCGCAGACCCACCTGTTTGAGGCCGTACAGGGCGGCGTAGCTTTCGCTGAGCATTTCGCAGCCGCGCTTGGTGGCGGCGTAGAGCGAGACCGGCGTGTCGCAGCGCGCATCCTCGCGGAACGGCGCCGGCGTGGTGTCGCCATACACCGAGCTCGATGAGGCGTAGATGAGGAAGGGGCGGGTTTCAGCGTGGCGCACATGCTCCAGAACGGTCAGATGACCCTTGAGGTTGGAGTCCAGATACGCGAACGGCGCCTCGAGCGAGTAGCGCACGCCGGCCTGGGCGGCCAGATGGATGATGACGTCAAACGCGCCGAGGCCCTCAAGGGCTTGCGGGTCGGCGATATCGCGCGCGTGGAAGCTGAAGCCCGCCCGCGCCTCCAGAAAACTCAGGCGCGCGCGCTTCAGGGCGGGATCATAATAGGCGTTGAGATTGTCGAGGCCGACGACCTCGCAGCCCCGATCCAGCAGGGCGTGGCAGACATAGGCGCCGATGAAGCCGGCTGCGCCGGTGACCAGTAGCCTCAAGGCTCGCTCCCGAATGACCGTTTGGACCGGCGCGCCTCAGGCGGCCTGGTTCTTGAGGAACCAGCTGTAAGCGTCTTCGAGCCCTTCGCGAAGTCCGATTTTCGGTGACCAGCCCAGCGCGCGCAGGCGGTCGGCGCTCATCAGCTTGCGCGGCGTGCCGTCCGGCGTGGTGAGGTCTTTCTCCAGCTCGCCCTTAAAGCCCACCACCTCCATCACCAGCCGCGCCAGCGCCTCGATGGTCAGGTCCTCGCCCGAGCCCACATTTATATGCTCGGGATCGGAATAGACCTGCATCAGGTGCACCAGCGCATCGGCGCAGTCATCGGCGTGGAGGAACTCGCGCATGGGCGATCCGGTGCCCCAGATCATCATGGACGCCGCCCCGGCTTCGCGCGCCTCGTGGGCCTTGCGGATCAGGGCGGGAATCACGTGGGAGGTCTCAAGATTATAATTGTCGCCCGGGCCATAGAGATTGGTCGGCATGGCAGAGATGAAGTCGCGGCCATATTGCTTGCGATACGCCTGGCACAGCTTGATGCCGGCGATCTTGGCGATGGCGTACCATTCATTGGTGGGTTCCAGCGGGCCGGTCAGGAGCGCGTCTTCAGTAATCGGCTGGGCCGCCAGCTTGGGGTAGATGCACGACGAACCCAGGAAGAGCAGCTTCTCCACATCCACCTGGTGGGCGGCGTGGATCAGATTGGCGGCGATCATCAGGTTTTCGTACAGGAACCCGGCCGGGTAGGTGTCATTGGCCAGAATGCCGCCGACCTTGGCGGCCGGGATGAACACCGCGTCGGGCTTCAGGCGCGCCATCAGCGCTTCGGCCTCGCTCTGACGGATCAGATCGGCGTCCTGACGCGTCGCGGTGACGATCTCGCAGTCTTCGCGCTCAAGGCGGCGCACCAGCGCCGAACCGACCATGCCGCGATGGCCCGCGACATAGACCCGCTTGCCTTTGAGGGAATAGACAGCGTCAGCCATTGCGGTTCTTGCGGTCAGCTTCGGCGGCGACGATTTTCAGGTCCTCGGCCACCATTTCCTTGACCAGATCAGGGAAGCTCGTGGTGTGGCTCCAGCCGAGCTTTTCCTTGGCTTTTGTGGGGTCGCCGATCAGCAGATCCACTTCGGTGGGGCGGAAATAGCGCGGATCGACGTGCACCAGCACCTCGCCGGTGGCTGCATCGCGCCCCTTTTCGTCAACGCCTTTGCCTGACCATTCAATGGTGCGGCCCACCTCGGCGAAGGCGCGCTCGACAAACTCGCGCACGGTGTGGGTCTCGCCGGTGGCCAGCACCCAGTCATCGCCCACCTCGTGCTGAACGACGCGCCACATGCCCTCGACATAGTCGCGCGCATGACCCCAGTCGCGCTGGGCGTCGAGATTGCCCAGGAACAGATTCTTCTGGAAGCCCAGATGGATGGCCGACACCGCGCGGGTGATCTTGCGCGTGACGAAGGTCTCGCCGCGCATCGGGCTTTCATGGTTGAACAAAATGCCGTTGGAGGCGTGCATGCCATAGGCTTCGCGGTAATTCACCGTGATCCAGTAGGCATAGAGCTTGGCCGCCGCATAGGGGCTGCGCGGATAGAAGGGCGTCGTCTCGCTCTGCGGCACCGCCTGGACCAGGCCGTACAGCTCCGAGGTCGAGGCCTGATAGAAGCGGCACGTGTCTTCCAGCTTCAGGATGCGCACCGCTTCAAGCAGGCGCAGCGCGCCGATGGCGTCAGCGTTGGCGGTGTATTCGGGGGTCTCGAAGCTGACCTGGACGTGGGACTGGGCGGCGAGATTGTAGATCTCGTCGGGCCGGGTTTCCTGCACCAGCCTGATCAGATTGGTGGAGTCGGTCATGTCTCCGTAGTGCAGGAAGAAGTTGGCGTCCGCCTCGTGGGGATCCTGGTAGATGTCATCAATGCGCGCGCTGTTAAACGACGAGGCGCGGCGCTTCATGCCGTGCACCTCATAGCCCTTCGACAGGAGCAGGCGCGCCAGATACGCGCCGTCCTGCCCGGTCACGCCGGTGATGAGAGCTGTCTTCGTCATGCTTCGGTCCCCAATGATCAATCGCTGCGCTCTGGTCAGCCCCGGTCCTGACAGCGCGACGATGTTCTACCGTCAATTCGGCCTGAGGGAACCCCTCGATTTTTGCAGATGCAGCATGTCAGCCGCCGCGCGCGCAGATCACCTCGCGCACGGTTCGGATCAGGATGACGCAATCGCGCCAGAGCGACCAGTTGCGCACATACCAGGCGTCAAGGCGCGCGCGCTCGGCGAACGTGGTCTGGTTGCGGCCATTGGTCTGCCACAGGCCCGTCAGGCCGGGGCGCATGCGGGCGTAGGCGGTGACGTAGTCGCCATAATCGCCCACCTGCGACAGGGTCATGGGGCGCGGGCCCACCAGGCTCATATCGCCGCGCAGAACATTGATCAGCTGGGGCAGTTCATCGAGATTGGTCTTGCGGATCAGGCGGCCCACAGGCGTGATGCGCGGATCGCGGCGCAGCTTCTGGAAGGCGCGCCACTCGGCGGCGATGGCCGGGTCATTGCGGATCAACGTGTTGAGCCGGGCCTCTGCGTCCAGCTGCATGGAGCGGAATTTCAGGCAATCAAAGCTGCGCCCGCCGAGCCCGACACGCTTCTGACGGAACAGGGCCGGGCCGCCATCGGCGCGGGCGGCCAGCGTGATCGCGATGAGGACCGGCGACAACAGCACCAGCATCGCTGCGGACGCCGTCACATCGAACAGGCGTTTGGCCAACTGCGCCGCCGGGCGCGCCAGCGGATCGCGCACATCAATGAAGGACACGTCCTCCAGCGGATAGTTGAGCACTTCCGCGTGGGCCGGCAGCGGCCCGATCTGGGGCGCCAGCAGGAAGGGCACGCCGTCGAGCACCAGCGCGCGGATGACCTGATGCTGGTCGCTGTCTCCGGGCGCGGGCGCATAGACCACGCCCTGACCGGTCGCTGCGGCGCGGCGCATGGCGTCGATCAGGCGCGCCTTGCCCAGATCGTCGGTCGCAACAACGCTCTCCACATGCACGCCCAGCGCGGCGTGCTTGGCGATCACCTCGCGCACGGCCCCGGACCGGGCGGCGGGGGTGAACAGGAAGGCGGGGCTGGTCCACAGGCCGGCTGATTTCAGCGCCTGACGCGCCGCCAGGCGCCCGCCCGCCAGCACCGGCGCCAGAATGAGCCAGTGCAGGGCGGTCAGAAGGCGCGAGCCGACTTCGATGGTGGCGAACTGGATGGCGCCGGCCGCCAGCATGGCCGCCGCACACCCGGTCAGGATGGCCGGCAGCTGGTCGGCCAGCGCTTCGCGGCGATGATAGTGCCCCTTGGAGCGGAACCAGACCAGCAATACCAGGGTGAACGCCACGGCGATGCCGAAATGCAGGCTGAGGCCTGCCGGGTTCTCGGCCAGGGCGGGATAGCCCGCCATGGCGCGCAGACCGTCGGTGAGGAAGTAGGCGCCAGCCGCCGCGATGGCGAAGGCGGCTGCGTCGGCCCACAAAAGGGCGCCGGCCTTGATGGACAGGAGGCTCGCTGATTTCAGCCCGGCTTTAGGCCTGGCGGCTGTGCCCGTTGCGCCGCGCGCTTCGATCCCCTGCATGCTCATCTGCTCCAGCTTGACGCGTTCTGCGTGCTTCAAGCCGGAGCGATGCAAGCCCTATTCCATATGGCGCAGGCGGCGAACCGGGCAGGGAGGGCTGTGCGCCCTGCGTGAGCGGTGCTGATCTAGTGGTACTGGCGGATCAGTCCGACCAGACGGCCCTGAACCTTCACCTCACCGGGGCCGAAAATGCGCGTTTCATACGCCGGGTTGGCCGCTTCCAGCGCGATCGAGCCGCCCTTTTTGCGCAGCTTTTTCAGCGTCGCTTCCTGATCATGGACCAGCGCCACCACGATATCGCCGGTATCGGCGGTGTCAGAGCGCCGGATGATCACCAGATCGCCTTCCAGAATGCCGGCGTCGATCATCGAATCGCCCCGCACTTCCAGGGCGAAATGCTCGCCGCTCGAAATCATCCCGGCGGGCACGGACAGGCGGTCCACCTCATGCTGGATCGCCTCGATGGGCACGCCTGCAGCGATCCGGCCCAGCACCGGCACATCAATTCCGGATTCGCTCTCGCGCCCGCGGCGGAAATCGGCCTCGACCACATTTCCAGAGGATTTGGGCGCGGCGCTGTCGGGCATTTTGAGCACTTCCAGCGCCCGGGCCCGGTGCGCCAGGCGCCGGATGAAGCCGCGCTCCTCCAGCGCGCTCACCAGACGGTGCACGCCGGATTTGGATGCGAGCTGCAGCGCGTCCTTCATCTCGTCAAACGAGGGCGACACGCCGTCCTCGCTCAAACGCTTGTGGATGAAGAGCAGAAGCTCGTGCTGTTTCTTGGTGAGCATTGCGCCCTCTCTGGACAGAACAAAACCGGAAAACCTGATGATGTTCTATGCCTGTTCCAGATTAACGTCAAGCTAACGCGGCGCGATTCCCATGAGGGTTCGGGTGGCGGTGGTCACATCGTCCTGACGCATCAGGCTTTCTCCCACGAGCAGGGCTTTGGCCCCGGCATCTTGCATGCGCACGGCGTCGGCGCGGGTGAAAATCCCGCTTTCAGCCACCAGGCAAATCTCCGGACCCGCCATGGGCGCAAGGGTTTCGAAGCTCTCCAGCGAGGTTTCGAAACTCCTCAGGTCGCGGTTGTTCACGCCGATGAGCGGCGAGGGCAGGGTCAGCGCGCGCCGCATTTCGGGCGCATCATGCACCTCCACCAGCGCGTCCATGCCCAGCGCAAACGCCGCCTCGATCAGCTCGCGGGCGAGCGAATCGTCGACGGCCGCCAGAATCACCAGAATGCAGTCAGCGCCAAGCGCCCGCGATTCCATGACTTGCCAGGGGTCGTAGAGAAAATCCTTGCGCAGGACCGGCAGCGCCACCGCAGCGCGTGCGACCACAAGATAATCCTCATGGCCCTGAAAACTCGGCGCATCGGTGAGGATGGACAGGCACGCCGCGCCGCCCGCCTGATAGGCCTGCGCCAGGGCGGGCGGATCGAAATCAGCGCGGATCAACCCTTTGGACGGGCTCGCCTTCTTGACCTCGGCGATCAGGGACAGGCCATCGCTGGCATGGCGCGCGTTGAGCGCCGCCAGAAACCCGCGCGGGGCCGGGGCGGCGGCGGCGCGCGCCTCCAGCTCGCTGACAGGCAAGGCGGATTTGCGCGCGGCGATCTCGGCGCGCTTGTAGGCTTCGATGCGTTTGAGAGCGTCGCTCATGACGGCTGCCCCTGGCTGATGGCGGCCAGCTGGTCCAGCGCCGCCCTGGCCCGTCCGTCATCAATTGCCGCCGCTGCCAGAGCCGCGCCCTCTTTCAGATCGCCCGCCAGTCCGGCCAGGCGCAGCGCCGCGGCGGCATTGATCAGCACGATATCGCGATACGGTCCTGGCGCGCCGTCCAGCAAAGCGCGGATCGCCGCCGCATTCTCTGCCGGTTCGCCGCCTTTCAGGTCATCCAGCGAGACGCGCGGCAGGTCGGCGTCTTCGGGCGTGATGTCGTATTGCGTGATGGTTCCGCCGGCCTGCAGCTCGGCCACATGGGTCACGCCTGTGGTGGTGATCTCGTCCAGACCGTCGGCGCCGTGGACGATCAGCGCCGTTTCAGCGCCCAGATCGCGCAGCGCCTCGGCCATGGGCATGAGCCAGGCGCGGTCAAACACGCCCAGAAGCTGGCGGCGGGCGCCGGCCGGATTGGACAAGGGTCCCAGAAGATTGAACACCGTGCGCACGCCCAGAACTTTCCGCGCCGGTCCCACATGACGCACCGCGCCGTGATGGGCAGGCGCAAACAGGAAGCCGACGCGGGCCTCTTTCAGTGCACGCTCGATCCGGTCGGGACCAGCCGTCAGGTTCACGCCCAGCGCTTCAAGCACCTCGGCTGACCCCGATTTGGACGAGGCGGCCTTGTTGCCGTGCTTGGCCACGACCGCGCCTGCGCCCGCCGCCACCAGGGCGGCCGCCGTGGAGATATTCCATGTGCCGCGCGCATCGCCGCCCGTGCCGCACGTGTCGATAGCGCCATCCGGGGCGCTGATGCCGGTCATGCGTGCGCGCATCGCCTGCGCGCCCACGCGCAGCGTCTGCGGGCTTTCGCCGACGGCGGCCAGCGCGAGCAGAAAGCCGCCGGTTTCCACCGGATCAGCCTGGCCATCCATCAGGGCGTCGAACGCGGCGCGCAGGGCGTCCGCGTCCGGCTCGCTTCCTGCAGCCAGCGCGGTGATGGCGGCGCGCATGCCGGCCATCACGCCGCCTCCGCCTGAAGCCCGGCAAGCTTCAGGAAATTGGCCAACAGGTCATGGCCGTGCTGCGAGGCGATACTTTCAGGGTGGAACTGCACGCCGTGGACGGGGCGCGTCTCATGAGCCAGCCCCATGATCTCGCCATCTTCCGTGCGCGCTGTGATTTTCAGGGGGCTGCCCTCCGGCAGGGACACGGCCAGCGAGTGATAGCGCGTGGCGGTGAAGGGCGAGGGCAGGCCCGCAAATACGCCGGTGGCGTCATGGATGATGGGGCTGGTCTTGCCATGCATGATGTCGCGCGCGGGGACGACCTTGCCGCCAAACACCTGACCGATGGCCTGATGGCCCAGGCACACGCCCAGGATCGGCAGATCGGCGGGAGCTGTGGCGATCAGTTCAAGACAGATGCCCGCCTTGTCCGGATCACACGGTCCGGGGCTCAGCACCACCGCGCGGGGCTTCAGCGCCAGCGCCTCGTCTGCGCTCATCACATCATTGCGGATGACATGAGTGCGTGCGCCCAGCTCCTCGAAATAGTGGACGAGGTTGAAGGTGAAGCTGTCGTAATTGTCGATGATCAGCAGCATGGGCGCGCGCGGTCCTTCTCGGTCTGGCGAGGGAACTTAGGCAAGCGCGCGCCGTGCGCCAACCGCGACTCGCTGTAAAGCTCTGTCATGATCCGATGTGCAGCCTATGCGCCGCATCTGGGCGCTGCGATTGGCGCAGCCCTGATGGCGGCCGCCGCCCTGGCCTTCAGCGCGGGCGCAGGCCCGGCGCCGGCGGCGGCTGGCGATTTGCCGGCGATCCATACGGCGCAGGTGCGGGCGTCCGGGCCGGTGACAGCTGGCGCGTTCCCTGCTGATGGCGCTGTGGCGTCCGGCGCGCCAGACACCACGGCGGCGTTCGAGACTGATCCCGCGCCGCCTCAACGCCCCATGCTGGCGATCATCATTGATGATGTCGGGCCGGACATCGCTGTGGCGCGCCGCCTGATGGCGCTGGAGCCGCCGGTGACACTGGCGATCCTGCCCTATGCGGCGGCGGCGCCGGTGCTGGCGCAGGAGGCGGTTGATGCAGGCCGCGAGGTCTTTGTGCATTTGCCCATGGAGCCGGGCGGGCTGGATGATCCGGGGCCGTGGGCGCTCAGCCGCGCCCATGATGATCAGGCGGTGGCGCAGCGCGTGGGCTGGGCGTTCGCGCGTGTGCCAGGCGCCAGCGGCTTCAACAATCATATGGGCAGCGGATTCACGTCCGATGCGCAGGCCATGGCGCGCGTGTTCGCGGCCCTCACAGGATCCGAGGCGCTGATCTTTGTTGATTCCCTGACCGGCCCGCGTTCGATCGCGGCCCGCAGCGCCACAGATTTCGGGTTCCTGGCGCTGCGCCGTGACGTGTTTCTGGACACGGACCGCAATGAGGCCGCCATCGCCGCCCGGCTGGAGGATGCTCTGGCGCTGGCCGCATCACGCGGGCACGCCATCGCCATCGGCCATCCTTACAGAGACACCCTCACCGTGCTCGATACGCTGGCGGAGCGGGCGCAGGCGCACGGCGTGGAGATTGTCACCGTCAGCGCGGTCGCCCGGCACGCCGGCGGACCCGGGCAGGGCGCCTGACGCCGCCTCAGCGCATGTGCTCGGGTGGCACCACCGGGGCTTCGCGCAGCAGCGTGATCGACAGGCGGCGATTGCCCGCCAGATACGGATCATCGGGATAGAGCGGTTCAGCGCCCGCGCGCCCGCGCACCTCGGCGATGCGATGGTCCGGCAGGCCCGTGCCCGCCAGCACGCGCAGCGCCGAATTGGCCCGGTCTGATGACAGCTTCCAGTTGGTCGGCGCGCCCGGCGGCGTCGGGCTGGAGTCAGTATGGCCCGAGATGGTCACCCGGTTGGGCAGGCGCGCGGCGATCTCGCCCACGGCGCGCAGCAGGATCCGGGCGCGTTCATTGGGCTCGGTGGAGCCCGGATTGAACATCGGACGCCCTTCCTGGTCGATCAGTTGGATGCGCAGGCCTTCTTCGGTCATTTCGATGAGCACGTGGTTGGACAGCTCAGCCAGTTCGGGCATGTCCTGAAGCGCCTGGCGCAGGGATTGTTCAGCGCTGGCGAACTCGGCGGTTTCGCGCCGCGACATCGCGGTGGCCAGCGCCCCCAGGCTCAATTCGGTTTCCTCGCCGACAGAGCCGCTGGACGAGGTTTCCTGCTGGTCGCGCTGCTCTTCAGCCGGGCTGGGCGCCAGCCGGTCGACGATGGAAGCGGTGCCCGAGGAGCGCGAGCCCTCCTGGCCAAAGCTGGTGCCGCCCAGCACGCCGCCTGATCCTGACATGGACTGGCTGACGCTGGCGGGGGCGAAATAGTCTGCGATGCCCTGGCGCTGTTCGGGCTCGGTATTGTTGATCAGCCACAGCATCAGGAAGAAGGCCATCATCGCCGTCACGAAGTCGGCATAGGCGACTTTCCACGCGCCGCCATGATGGCCGCCCGACACCTTCTTGATCTTCTTGATGATGATCGGTCTGTTAGTCGCCATTCCAACCCACCCGCGACGCTTTATGTTTGACGCATCATGACCTGTCAGGGTTAAGGGCGGGTTTCCCCAAGCGGGCAGGGAGTGACGAGTGACGCAGGACCGGGCCTATCGTGACGCGCTGGGATGCTTTCCCACCGGCGTGGCGCTTGTGACGCGCGCCGACAATGGTGAGGCGCGCGCCATGACCATCAACTCCTTCGCCAGCGTGTCGCTTTCGCCGCGCCTGGTGCTGTGGTCGCTGGCGCGCGACAGCGAGCGCTTCGACGCCTTCGCCGGCGCGGAGCATTACGCCATCAATGTGCTGGCCGCCGATCAGGGGCCGCTGTCATCAGCGTGCGCCATGACGGACGATCTTGTATCGGCGGGCGGGCGCTGGACGCCGGGCGCGAACGGCGCGCCGCTGGTGGAGGGCGCCGTTGCGCGGTTCGAATGCACGCGCGTGGCGGTGCATCCCGGCGGCGATCACGTGATTATCGTGGGCGAGGTCACCGGCTTTGACATGCCGCGCCAGACACCGGCCCTGGTGTTTCACAAATCGAGCTATGGACAGGCGGGGTAGGGCGATGGCGCGCACGGCGTTTCTGGGACTGGGCGTGATGGGCGCCCCCATGGCGGGACACCTGGCCCGCGCCGGTCATGAGGTGATGGTGTGGAACCGCACCCGGGCCAAGGCGCAGAGTTGGCAGGCCGATCATGCCGGGAGCGCTTCTGACACGCCTGAAGAGGCGGCCAAGGGCGCCGATATCGTCTTCATGTGCCTGGGCGATGATCCTGATGTGCGCGCCATCGCCGATCAGGTGCTGCCGGTGATGAAGGAAGGCGCGGCGCTGGTGGATCACACCACCGCGTCGGCGGCGCTTGCGCGTGATCTGGACGCGGCGTGCTCGGAGCGCGGCGTTCTGTGGCTCGACGCGCCGGTGTCGGGCGGGCAGGCGGGGGCGGAGAATGGCCAGCTCTCCATCATGTGCGGCGGATCGGACGCCGCCTTCGCTGCGGCTGAGCCGGTGATGCAGGCCTACGCCAAGGCGATCACCCATGCCGGCCCGGCGGGCGCCGGTCAGCTGGTCAAGATGGTCAACCAGATCTGCATCGCCGGACTGGTGCAGGGCCTGGCTGAAGGGCTGCACTTCGCCGAAGCCGCCGGGCTGGAGCCTGAAACCGTGATCAACGCCATCTCCAAGGGCGCGGCCCAGAGCTGGCAGATGGAAAACCGCTGGCGCACCATGACGCAAGGCGAGTTCGAGTTCGGCTTCGCCGTGGACTGGATGCGCAAGGATTTGCGCATCGCGCTGGACGAAGCCCGCACCAATGGCGCCAGCCTCCCCGTCACAGCCCTGGTCGACCAGTTCTACGCCGAGGTCCAGTCCATGGGCGGCGCGCGCTGGGACACGTCGAG
>JAIUMW010000087.1 GCA_022565365.1 Oceanicaulis sp. | reverse complement strand
TAACCGGCCTCGGTGAGCGTGGTGGCGTCAGCCATGGTGAAAGGCACATCCAGGATGCGCGCCAGCGTCTGGGCCAGCAGCGTCTTGCCGCAGCCCGTCGGGCCGACCAGCAGGATGTTGGACTTGGACAGCTCGACATCGCCGTTCTGGCCCGCATGGTTCAGGCGCTTGTAGTGATTGTGGACCGCCACCGACAGCACGCGCTTCGCGTGGCCCTGGCCGATCACATAGTCTTCGAGCACCTGATAGATTTCCTGCGGGGACGGCACGCCCTCTTTGGATTTGACCAGCGAGGATTTGTTCTCCTCGCGGATGATATCCATGCACAGCTCGACGCATTCATCGCAGATGAACACCGTCGGTCCGGCGATTAGCTTGCGGACCTCGTGCTGGCTCTTGCCGCAGAACGAGCAGTACAGCGTGCTCTTTCCGTCGCCTGTTGTCGCCTTGGTCATGCCTGCTCCAGTCGGTCCGGCTTCGCCGTGCGGATCGTGCAATCCACATGCAGCCCTCTGCGCGACGCGCGCCAGGCCCGGTCCGGGCCAGCTTGAGTCGCACGTTTGCGTCTCAAGCAAGATCAGGGCCGGACCTTAGCGAAACGTTTCCATTCCCATACGAACACACGCCCGCGCCTGCGATCAAGCGCACAAAACTGCACCGTGGTGCTTTTGCGCAGCACACGGTGAGCCCGATTTACCGGAAAAGAGCTTAAGATTCGGCTGCGTCAGGCCCGCCACGCTTCTCGTAAACGTGGTCGATCAGGCCGAATTTCATCGCTTCTTCCGCATCCATGAAGGTGTCGCGGTCGAGCGTTTTCTCCACCACGGCCAGATCCTGGCCGGTGTGTTTGACGTAAATGCCGTTCATCCGCCGCTTGATTTTCAGAATGTCTTCGCCGTGACGCTCGATGTCAGCGGTGTTGCCGCGGAAGCCGCCTGAGGGCTGGTGCAGCATGATTCGCGCATTCGGCGTGGCGAAGCGCATGCCCTTGTCGCCGGCGCCCAGCAGCAGCGAGCCCATGGAGGCGGCCATGCCCACGCAGGCGGTCGCGACGGGGCAGCGGATGTATTGCATGGTGTCATAGATCGCCAGGCCCGCGCTCACCGACCCGCCGGGCGAGTTGATGTACATGGCGATTTCCTTTTTCGGATTTTCCGATTCCAGGAACAGGAGCTGGGCCACCATCAGTGACGCCATGTGGTCCTCGACCACGCCGGTGACGAAGACGATGCGCTCCTTGAGCAGGCGCGAATAGATGTCGTAAGCCCGCTCGCCCCGGGCGGTCTGCTCGACCACCATGGGCACCAGGTTCATCATCACGTCCTGCGGGTCACGCATGTTCGGCTCCGTACATTCGGATGGCGTAGCGGACCGGACGGCCCGCTCGCTTTAATCTAGGCGGCAGGGGCCGGACCGCAATCCGGCGATGGCAGCCGCTAGTCCTTTTTGGCGGCGGCCTTCTTGGCAGGAGCCTTTTTCTTGGCGGGGGCTTTCTTGGCGCCCTCGTCAGACCCGGCCTTCGCGGCGGCTTTTTTCGGAGCCGCTTTCTTCTTGGCCGGCGCCTTTTTGGCCGGGGCCTCATCCTCGTCAGAGAACAGCGCTTCGCGGGAGACCTCAACCTCGCTCACATCGGCGAGCTCGAGAATGTAATCGACCACTTTTTCTTCGTAGATCGGCGCGCGCAGGGACTGCAGGGCGCCCGGGTTCTTCTGATAGAACTCGACCACCTGGCGCTCCTGGCCGGGGTAGCGGCCCGCTTCCTGGTTGACCGCACGCGCGATCTCTTCCTGGGTCACGTCAACTTTGGCCGTGCGGCCGATCTCGGCCAGCACGAGGCCGAGGCGCACGCGGCGCTCGGCGATTTTGCGGTAGTCGGCTTTGAGCTCGTCCTCGGACTTTGCCTTGTCCTCGTCATCCAGCTCGCCGGCCCTGATGGCCTGCTCGACCTCGCGCCAGATGGATTCAAATTCCTGCTCCACCATGCGGCCGGGCAGATCAATGCCGTCATGGGCTTCATCGAGCTGGTCCAGAAGGGCGCGCTTCACCTTCATGCGCGAAGCCTGGACGTGCTCGTTCTCGAAGCGCTTGACCAGCAGGTCTTTGAGCGACTGCAGGCTTTCAAGGCCCAGGCGCTCGGCCAGCGAATCATCGATTTTGCTTTCCGCCGGGGCCTGGACTTCCTTGACCGTGGTGGCGAACACCGCCGCCTTGCCGGCCAGATGGGCGGCCTGATAATTTTCGGGGAAGGTGACGTTCACATCCAGCTTGCCGCCGGCCTTGGCGCCGACCAGCTGTTCTTCAAAACCGGGGATGAACTGGCCTGAACCAATCACCAGCTCGGCGTCCTCGGCCGTGCCGCCATCGAACGCCTCGCCGTCAATCGTGCCGACGAAATCGATCACCAGCTTGTCGCCATCAGCGGCCTTGGCGGTCTTGGCCTTGGGCTCATAAGCCTGGGCCTGACGCGCCAGCTCGCCGAGCGCTTCCTCGACCTGATCATCGCCCACCGGCGCGGTCGGACGTGTCACCGACAGGGTCTTGGGATCGACGGGCTCGAACTCCGGCATCACCTCCACGGCGATCTGGAACGCGAAATCAGAGCCCTTCTTCAGGACATCCTCGGCGTCGGACTTCACCTCGATATTGGGCTGCGAGGCTGGACGCAGACTGCGCTCGTCGAGGGTCTTCTGCGTCGCCTCGGGCACGATCTCCTGAAGGATATCGCCCATGATCGAGACGCCGAACATCTTGCGGATATGGCCTGCGGGCACCTTGCCGGGGCGGAAGCCCTTCAGGCGCACTTCGGGGCGGATTTCCTCGATCTTCGCAGCCAGCTTCTTTTCGAGGTCGGCGGCAGGAACCACCACTTCGAACGTGCGCGACAGACCTTCAGCGGATTTCTCTTGGACGTTCATCAGGTAAAGGGCCTTCGTGATTTTGGGGCCGTCAGCGTTTCAGCATGGCGTTCTTAAGGGACAGGCGCGGGCGATGCGCCGGTCCGGTCACGCCCGCTTTAGAAGCGAGCGCGCGTTATGTCACGGGGATTCTCCGTAGGCAACGGGGGACAGTCAGGCCCGCAGCCGCTGTGATGGGGCGAAATCCAGTACGGTTCGGGCCATCTGTGCACCCGCCCGAACCCCCCGGGTTCGCACCCGGCTACGCCGGAGCGAAGCCCCGGCTTCGCCGAGGCGAGAGCGCGACCGCGCGCCCGCAGCTTTAGCGAGGAGCGAACGCCCGGACGGGCGTGAGCAAAAGTAAAAATGGTGCGGGTGAGAGGACTCGAACCTCCACGGGTCGCCCCACTGGAACCTAAATCCAGCGCGTCTACCAGTTCCGCCACACCCGCAGCGCGCCCGGATGTACGGCGCGCGCAGACTACTGGCAAGACCATTATCCCCCCTGAACGGGGGGCTCCGCTTGCGCCGGTCAGCTACTAGTGTGGGAGATGCAGGCCCCGGGGGGACTGCGCCTGAGGCGGGCTGCACGCGGCAACGTAACTGCCACCGTGCAGCCCTGTCCTCAAGGCCGGGCGGGCGCTCCCCTTGATCAGGGGGTGCGCGCGAGCGCGCGACCGGCGATACTGCGCACACAGAGCCTGCGGGAGGCGCAAGACATGACGCGCGTACTGATCGTTGAGGACATCGCCGATGTGCGCGCCTGGCTGT
This sequence comes from Oceanicaulis sp., assembly GCA_022565365.1. Lineage (GTDB taxonomy): Bacteria > Pseudomonadota > Alphaproteobacteria > Caulobacterales > Maricaulaceae > Oceanicaulis. The sequence continues at coordinate 7,468 of JAIUMW010000087.1, read as the reverse complement.
GCGCGGTGGTTACGGACGCCTGCCCGGACGCGCAGATCACCACGGCGCCCGATGTGCGCCAGGGCCGCGCGCTGGCGGGCGGCGAAGTGTTTGAACTGGCGCTGGTCGATCTGGGCCTGCCCGACGGATCGGGCGTGGATGTGCTGCGCGCCATCAAAGCCCACGCGCCCGCGACGTTGTGCGTGGTGGCGACCATTCTGGGTGATGACGCGTCCATCGTGGGCGCGCTGGCGGCGGGGGCGGACGGGTATCTGCTCAAGGACCAGCCCGCCGAGGTGCTGACCCGCCAGATTCGCCAGACGCTGGCGGGCGCGCCGGCGCTGTCGCCCTCCATCGCGCGGCGCATCATGGACCATTTCCGCCTGACCGGCCCGGCGGCGCCCGATTGCGATCTGACGATCAGGGAAAAGGAAGTGCTGGCCCATATCGGCCGGGGCCTGCGCAATCACGAAACGGCGCGCGCTCTCGGCATCGCCGAGCAGACCGTGGCCGGGCATATCAAGGCGGTCTACCGCAAGCTCGGCATCTCCTCGCGCGCCGAGGCCGCCTGGCACGCGGCGCGGCTGGGACTGTCAGCAGCGAATGAGGCCTGAGACGCGCTCAGGCAAACGCCGGGAACCGGGCGGTCAGCGCCGAGCCGGACGGGCCGGTCTCAATCGAGAAGTCGCCCCCCAGCGCCTCGACGCGCGCGGCCATATTGTCGAGCCCGTGTCCGGCGCGGCCGGCGTCGGGATCAAACCCGCGCCCGTCATCCCTGACCGTCAGGGTCAGCGCGTCGCCCTCCAGCACCAGCTCGACGCTCAACGCTGACGCGCGGGCATGACGGATGGCGTTGCTGACCGCTTCGCGCACCAGGGCGCGCAAGGTCTGCATGGCGACGCGCAAGGGCGCGTCCTCGCGCTCGGCGTCCACGCGCCAGTCCAGCTCCAGCCCCGCCGCTTCCAGACGGTCGGCTGTCTCCGAGCGCAAATCCGCCATCAGGCTGTCAAAGGGCGCCGGCTCGCCCTCGGCGTTGCGGATCACGTCGCGCAGATCGCCAATGGTGGCGCGGATCAGCTCGTTCTTGCGGCCATCCTCGCGCACGTGCAGCGCGGTGAGCAGCTGGGCGCCGATATGGTCGTGGATATCGCGCGCGATGCGCGTGCGCTCCCACGCGGCGCCCCGGTCATACGCGGTGCGGCTTTCATCGAGATAGTCAGCCAGCGCGCCCAGCTCGCGCACCGTATCCCAGTCCTCCGGCGTGAACAGGGCCCGGCCCATGTCCTTGTCATGCAGGATCAGCCCGGGCAGGCCCGCGCGCTCCGGCGTCACCAGGCATCGGCCCTCCGCCTCGATCCCGCCCTCATGCGCGCCCGCCAGCGACGCCGTGATGTCGAGCGGGGAGAACAGATCGCGCATCAGGGCTTGCCAGCGCTGCGCGCGCTGGTCAGCGCCGGGCTGCAGGGCTACATCGGCCACGGCGCGCATCAGCCCGGCCTGGTCCAGCGCCTTGCGCCGCGACAGGCGCGACCACAGCCAGGCCCGGGCCGGCATATAGGCGACCGCCACCATGAACAGCGACAGGCCGATGGCGCGCGCCGGGTCCAGCGACACCAGAAGGATCAGCGCGGCATCCACCGCCAGCACGACCAGCGCGGCGGCCACCGTGAACAGCACCTGATAAGCCCAGCGCCCCAGCCCGAACACGCGGTAGCGCAACAGGCCCACCGCCAGCCCGGCATAGATGATCAGGAAGAACGCAAAGGCGTATTGGGCCGGGATCAACGGGGGCGCGCCAAAGGTGATGGGCGCCGCCACCGTGGCGATGAACCCGCCCGCGCCGATAATGACGCAGGCGCTGAGCCAGACCGCAATGGCACGCTGGACCGCATCGCCGCGCGCGGCGATGATCTGGGCCAGGCTCACGGCAACGATGACCAGCATTTCAAGGAAGGTGACGCGCTGGACGGCGACAGAGATGTTCAGCACTCCAGCGACGGCCAGCAGCGTCCAGCCGCCAAACAGCGCCACGCTCGCCCCGATCAGCCAGTCCGCGCGGGGCAGGCGGGATGGGTAGATGGAGAACAGCGCGATCATCACCAGACCGAACGCGCTGGCGCCGATCGCGTTGGTCATGGAGAAAGTCATCGCAATCGCAGGCGGCACGGCGCTGGGCGCCAGATTGCCTGCCGCCCCCATGCAGAACGCGAAGGTGGCCGCCCCGCTTAGCGCAAACAGGCGCACCGCCGTATCACCAGGTTTTAACGACCAGATCCAGCCCGATGACAGAGCCGCCAGTGTCCCGGTCATCACCGACACCCAGAAGCGCCCGTCCAGATCCAGCGGCGAGCGGATCGGGCGCCAGCCCTGCGACCAGTCGGGCGCGGCGTTGAGGCTGGCCAGCACAAGCAGGCCGGACAGTGTCAGCACGCTGGCCGCTACAATCGCGAACAGGATGGAGGGCGGCAGCCGCCGCGCGCCGGTGCGCTCGGGCAGGTGTGCGGGCTCGGCAACCGGCGGATGCCCCAACACCGTCATCGCGCCCTCCCCAAGCGTTTCTCCAGACAGCAATCAGCTTAGCCGCCCCGGCGGGATTCGTGGAATCAGTTTCGCTCACGGCCATTTACACACGCTGCGACCCAAGTCATGAACGGCACATGAGCGATACGCCGCAATTTGATGATCGCACCGGCATGGACTGGGAGGCGCGCTTTCGCGCTGGTGACGCACCGTGGGAGCGCGCGGACGTGCATCCTGCCTTGACCGACTGGGCGAGCGCCGGCGCGTTCAGCGCGGGCGAACGCATACTCGTTCCCGGGTGCGGACGCGGACGCGAGCCCGAGGCATTCGCCAGGCTGGGCCTGGCCGTCACCGGCGTCGACATGGCGCCCAGCGCCAGCGACTGGCAGCGCGCGCGGTTTGCTAAGGAAAACCTCGCCGGACATTTCCTGACTGCCGACGCACTGGCGTACAGGCCGGACACGCCGTTCGACGCGGTCTGGGAACAGACCTTTCTGTGCGCGATCCATCCGCGCCTCAGGGCTGACTGGGAGGCCATGGTGCACGCCAGCCTGACACCCGGCGGGTCGCTGTTCGCGCTGTTCATGCAGAAGGATGAGTCCGGCGGGCCGCCTTATGGCTGCGATCTGGCCGCCATGCGCGCGCTGCTGCCGGACACGCGCTGGATCTGGCCGGACGGCGCACTCACCGCCTATCCCCATCCATCGCTGGGCGGGAAGGCGGAGCTGGCGGCGCGCCTGATCCGGCGGCCGGCGCCGTAGGCGGCGGGGCCGCACGCCGGGCGCGTCCCTCCACGGCGGTCAGCGGACACAGACGCAAAACCACACCCGCAACCACCACGCCGGCGATCATGTTGGCGGCGAACACGCCCCAGATGACGCCCGTGGCGCCGCCCAGCATCGCGCCGAGCCAGGCCAGAGGCGCCACCAGCGCCACGCCGCGAAACAGATTGACCGCCACCCCCATCAGCGGACGGCCCAGCCCGTTGAACCCTGCCGCCGCGGCCATCGCCACGCCGTATCCCGCCACGGCGAAGGGCGCGATCAGCCAGTAGGCGCGCGCCATCGCCTGACCGTCCTCGCCGGGCAGGAAGGCGGGCGCGAGAATCCCGCTCAGCGCCGCCAGGATCAATGCGATCAGAAAGCCCCAGCCCAGCGCGAACAGGAAGGATTTGGCGAACGCCTCGCGCACCCGGTCCGTCAGCCCGGCGCCGCCATTTTGTCCCGTGATGGGCCCGATACTGCCCGACAGGGCGAACAGGGGAATAATCGCCAGCGCCTCCACCCGCATGCCCACGCCCAGCCCCGCCACGGCCGGTTCGCCAAACCCCGCCACGGCGGCGAATACGGCGGTGTTGGCCAGCGGACCGATCATGTTGGAGCCGGCCGCGGGGACGCCCACCCGGGCGATCTCGCGCCAGTTCCACATCAGCTCGCTCCAGCCGGGGAAGGAGAAATCAATCAGTTTTTCGCGCCAGATGATGATCGCCATGGCCAGGATGAACACCACCAGGTTGGCGATCAGCGTGGCCCAGGCCGCACCCTGCACCTCCATGCGCGGAATCGGCCCCCAGCCGAAGATCAGGATGGGATCCAGGATCATGTTGATGATGGCGGCGAACACCATGATCAGGCTGGGAATGATCGCATCGCCCAGCGCGCGTAAGAGATTGCCCGCCACCATCGGGCCGACCATGAAGACGATGCCGGCAAACCAGATGACCATGTATTCGCGCACGAACGGCATCATCGCCTCGGTGGCGCCCAGCGCGCGGAACATCGGATCGATCATGGCCACGCCCAGGGCGGCGACCAGAACGACCACGATCAGCGACAGCGTAACCGCGTCGGTGGCGACCCGGCGGGTGCGGTCATGATCGCCGCGCCCCGCGGCGCGCGCCACCACCGACACCGCGCCGGCGCCCAGCCCGATGGCGATGCTCATCACCAGCATGGAGACGGGAAACACGAACTGCACCGCGGCCTGCTGGGCGGTGCCGAGCCGGCCGACCCAGTAGGCGTCGACCACGCCCACCAGCATCATGGCGACGATCCCGAACGACATCGGGATCACCATGCGCAGGACATGGCCGAAAACCGGACCCTTGGTCAGGTCGCGTGCTGCGCGGGTGGCGGCCATGAGCGGCCCTTTCGAAAGGCGGGTTGAGCCGCTTTATCTAGAGCGTGTCCGGGCGTCCCGCCACACCCGGCTGTCAATCGGGCGCCAGAAATCCGCTGACGCGCGCCCCCCCGTCCGGGTGGCGCAGCACGGCGCGGTGGCCCAGCCCGTCAAACATCGCCAGCTCAGCGCCGGGCCCCGCCGCCGCAATGCGTTCAGCGGCCTCGGGCGGGGTGATGACATCGCCCCTGCCATGGACGATCAGCGCTTGCGCCGTCAGGGCGTGGGCGTCACGCACAATGCTCAGCCCGTCTGCCGGTTCGCCAAGCCGAAAGCTCACCGCCTCCAGAAGGCGCCGGATCGCGGTTTCGCTCATGCCCATATTGCCGCCCTGGTAGCGCACATTGGCCGGCAGCGCCTCAGGGCCGGCAATCCCCGCCACGCGCGCCGGGGCCAGGCCATGGCGGCGCATGGCGATGACGCAGGCGGGCAAGCCCATGGAATGGGCCGCGACGGCGTCCGGCTGACCAAACGCCTGTGCGGCGGCAGCGATACCGGCAGCGAAATCGAGCAGGGTCACGGTCTTGCCCTCACTTTCGCCATGGGCCGGTCCGTCGATCAGGCATACGCGCGCCCCGCGCACCATCACCGCTTCGGCCAGGGTGGCGAGATCGGCGCTGTCGGCCTCCCAGCCATGTTGGAAGAAGATCAGCGGCCCGTCCCCGCCCATCCAGGCGCGCTGACACCCGAGTGGGCCGTCGAAGTCGACGGGTTCCAGCTGATGCAGGAAATCCCGCCCGGTGTCGGACTGGCGGCGCACGCGCGGCGTGATGAAACGGCGGCCCGCCTCGGCGCGAAAGCGCTGCGGGGTCAGGCGCGCGGCCAGATTCACCGCCAGCATTTTCATGCCGCGAAGTCCCGGAACAGGGCGGCGTATTCGGCTTCGGCACAGGCGCGCACCCGCTTCGGATCCTCGCTCAGGGCATGCAGCCCGGCAGCCAGGCCCAGCGCTTCAAACCGGAAGGCGAAGCGCCCTGCATCGGTATCGGCGCGCAATCCCCCCGCCTGCACGGCGCGGCGCGTCAGCCGGGTGACAAAGGGATGGAAGCGCGCCCGCACCGCGCGGGCGTGATCGCCCGCCTCCTCGGACAGGCCCGGCGCACTCATGGCGGCCTGCATCAGCGGACAGGGACGGCCCTGCCCGTCCGTGGTGACCCAGGCGAGCCAGAGCTTCGCCAGCAATTTCAGACGCTCCAGCGGGTCGGCCTCAGCCAGCACCGGGCGCGTCACCGCCGCATCAAACCGCGCAGCAGCTGCATCGATGACCGCGACCTGCAACGCGCCCTGGCCACCAAAATGGGCGAACAGGCCGCTTTTGGACATACTGGTGCGCGACGCCAGACGGCCAATGGACAGGCCCTCAAACCCGTCCGCCGGCAAGGCGTCCAGGGCGGCGTCCAGTATGCGGGTACGGGTGTCCAGCGCGCTCATGTGAACACTCTCCGAACGTTCGTTCGGCGAGTCAAGCAGGTGCGCCAACGGAGCGTGCTCAGGCGTGGCCGGACGCACCGGTCAGGTATTCCGGCGTCACGCCCAGCGTGCTCAGGGCCTGGGCCCACTTCACGTCATCGTCCGGCTCAAAGACCAGCGCGTCATCGGCGTCGCACACCAGCCAGGCGTTCGCCGCGATCTCGTCTTCCAGCTGGCCCGCCTCCCAGCCGGAATAGCCCAGCACCATCAGGGCCCGGCGCGGCGGCGTGTCGGAAGCCAGTGCGTCGAGGATCTCGCGGGTCGCCGTCAGGCCCAGCCCCGCGCCCACCGGCAAGGTCGCCGGGCCGCAGGTGACATCCAGCGTATGCAGGACAAAGCCCCGGTCGCGGTCCACCGGCCCGCCATCATGGACGGGCCGGTCGGGCGCGGTGTCCGCCCCGCCCACCTCCAGCTGACCCAGAAGGTCCCGCAGGCGCAGCCCGGTCATGGGCCGGTTGATGATCAGCCCCATGGCGCTGTCGTCGCCATGGGCGCACATGAAGACGACAGCACGGTCAAAGCGCGGATCGCCGATCAGCGGGCTGGCGATCAACAGCCGTCCGCCGAGGTAACCGGCGGCGGTATGGGGCAGCGCCTGGCTCATGCGCCAAGTCTCTCGCGCCAGGCGGGGGTCTGTCCAGTGGCGTGCGCCAGCTTCGCCTTGCATGGCGCCCGGGCGCGGCCTATCTGGCGAGGGAAGGCGGCGCGCGTGTGCGCCGGATGCAACCCCCCTCGGAGGCCCCATGACCATCAAGACCGGCGACACCCTGCCCGATACGACTTTCATGACCATGACCGCCGACTGCCCGGCGCCGATGTCCACCACGGACGCCTTCAAGGGTAAGCGCGTGGCGCTGTTCGCCGTGCCCGGCGCCTTCACCCCGACCTGTTCGGCAAAGCACCTGCCAGGCTTCATCGCCAAGGCGGGAGAGCTCAAATCCAAGGGCATCGACCGCATCGCCTGCACCTCGGTCAATGACGTGTTCGTCATGGACGCCTGGGGCAAGGATCAGGGCGCGGGCGGGGATGTGCTCATGCTCGCCGACGGCAATGGCCAGTTCGCCACAGCGATCGGGCTTGAAATGGATGGGTCGAAATTCGGTATGGGCCCGCGCTCCCAGCGCTACGCCATGATCGTCAATGACGGCGTGGTGGAGCATCTCTTCGTGGAAGCCGGCGGCAGTTTTGAAGTCTCCAGCGCCGACTATGTGCTGAGCCAGCTCTGATAACCGGCGTCCGGGCCCCCCGCCCCGCGCCGGCGGCCCCGGGGGGGATTTTTGACGAGGGGCGCCCGGGGGGGCCCCCATCGGCCGCGCGGCCG
>JAIUMW010000086.1 GCA_022565365.1 Oceanicaulis sp. | reverse complement strand
CGGAAGATATTTCCTCAGGATGAACTCTTCGAAGAACCATGTCGTGTGGGCGAGGTGCCACTTGGCCGGGCTGGTATCCTCCATCGACTGCAGCATCATGTCCTCGGGGACGAGCGGCGCGACGAGTGCGTGCGTTCGCGCGCGTGTGGCCCCGTAGAACGAGAGGGCGTTGTCGAGGGCGATAGCGGCGGCGGCGGCGGTGGTGGTCATCGAGACACTCCTGTTCCTGCTGCACGGATTCCTGCTGCACGACAAAAATGCATTCGGGAAACCCCGGTTCCACAGAATGCCTCAACAAATATGGGCCGGGGAAAGGGCTTGGCGACCCATCGCCAGAGCGAGGCGATCGGTACGCCGAGACTTCTTTGATCGAATTGTTGCCGGATCTGGCCCTGAATAACATCCTGCCAAGGTGCATAAACACGAGCTTTGGCCCAAGCCTCCGCAAGACACTTATCGACGAACTCACCGTCCTTCAGATTGCCAGGGGGTGCCGGAAGCCGTTACCGCGGGTATGGAAATGGAAATTCACCTTGAGCCGGTCGACAACTGTTCGAACAAAGGGAAGCACCCGCCTACTGGTTGAACGACAGTGGCGATGAACGATCGAAATCGGCGCGAAGTGATCCGTCAGAATACGGCCGGAACCGGGTCGTCCGTTTGCAGGTGCCGAGGAACGAACAGCTGCCGCGAAGGGACGGAAGGCGGAAAGACAGCAGTCCACGCGGTAACCTGCAAAACCGACGCACCGGAATCCGCTCCAGGGCCGTCACCTGTTGTGGGGGGCGTTCCACAGGCGGGTCCCGACGAAGCGTCACCTCCTGTCATTGATTAGAGCATCATGCCGTCAGGTGGATACCGGCTGACGGGCGCAATGATGCGACGAAACAATGATTTAGAGCGCCCGATCTGACTCTGTCAGGTCGGATAGCGCTCTAACGAGGCCAGTATCGTAAAAACAATCTGAAAACGAGACCGCTCATAGTCACAATAATTATGATACGCACCAAATGAAATGCCGTTACAGCTGGTACGTCCAAGAGTAATACTCTCGCTGTTATTCCCATCTCAGCTACTCCGCCAGGCGCCATCGCAAGCAATATTGTTGGAAATAAACGATCGAAGAGATAACTAACTACAATACTAAATAAAAACCCACCAAGTATTAAGAGAGCACTTCCTAAAATAAGCCCCAGAACAACTCGTCGAAGCTCAATGATTACAGACAAATAGAAACGCGTACCAAGCGCACACCCAATAAGAAGTTGCCCAAAATCAATAATTCTTAATGGTAATACATCTGGTGAAGTGCCATTAAATGCAAATATGGCTCCTGCCAACAGCCCGCCGAGAAACCAGCTATTCATAAGGCGGTAGTTCTCGAATATAATCGAAAAAAGCACCGCAGTCAAAATAATCATACCTATCATAAAGTATCGATAATTCGAAGCAATCAAATTTTCTTCTGCCACGTTATGCATGCGTGGAGGATCAATAAAAAACGATAATCCAATAGGTACGACAAAGACAACCGCCACCAATCGGATTGATTGGCTGAATGCGACCACTCCAGGGTCGCCGCCGAACCGTTCAGCCAAGTTCGACATCTCGGAAACACCGCCGGGCATGGTTGCAAAATAAGCGGTTGTTCTACTAATATTCGAAAAGTAACTTATAAAAAGCCCTACAATACCAGCAAACGCTACTGAAATTATTGCAATACCGATCATTAATCCAAAATCACCAATAAGATTAAGAGCTACTTCTTTAGAAAAGTACAATCCAATTGCTGCGCCAAGTATTAACTGTCCGATCTGACGAAATCTTACGTAAATCATTGCTTTCGAAGAAAAAATCTGAAAAACAGAAACAGCAAAAATCGATCCCAAAAGAAATGGGAGTGGGCTATTGATAAATTCCGCAATTATTCCTCCGCAGAAACCAACCGCTAGCGTAATCAATAATCTCAACATTTCAAAACCTCCAACATAAGAGCAATGCAAATTTGGTAATGTCAAGCGCCTCCTTCATGGCAAACTTCATTTCTTGGATGCTCGACCAAAGGAATCGCGCCAGCAAAATTTGATATCCACTTCTATTCGAGATTCCGTCTTTCGCCCCGCTAAAGAATTCAGGAGATATGTAGCCGCTGCTTCTCCAATTTCAGCCTTTGGGGTCCGAACGGTGCTGAGCGGCGGGTCTAGTTGAGCAGCGATATCGAGATCGCCGAAACCCATAACCGAAAGTTCCTCCGGCACTTTTATGTTCCGCTTGCGTGCTTCCGTCAGTACTCCAGCGGCCAAAATGTCATTTCCGCATACAATCGCAGTTGGTCGCTCCCCCTTCTCCAAAAGGCGCGCGAGAGCTTCTCCCCCTGCGTCGAAGGTGTATTCACTATATGCAATCTTATCTCGCATTAATTCGAGGCCATGTTCTTTAAGGGCTTTTCGAATTCCCTTTAAACGAGCAGCGACACGGTCGTTTACATTTGCAAAACCGGTAACAACACCGATATTTCTATGCCCTAATTCTACCACGTAATCTACAACACGCTTCATCGCGGTTTCATGGCTAAATCCGCAGCAAGGGTGAATTGAATTTTTGCTATATATCCATGTTGTAATAAACGGTATAGAGGCTCGTTCTAGCATCTCATAAAACTCACTTCCGCGCTTTTGCCCAACAAGCATTAACGCGTCTACACCATGTTCGAGCATCACACGGGCTTGCCGAAATTCGAGCTCGGGATCGTACTCAGAAGTAGCAAGTAATAACGTATATCCTGCATCGCGAAGATTCTGTTGGAAGGTCATCACTTGGCGTGAAAAAATTGCGTTCTCAAGGGTAGGAACTATTGCGCCAACGATGAGGCTCTGACGCGAAGCCAGGGCTCGGCCTGCCCGATGTGGAATATAATTCAATTCCTTGATCGCGGCCTCTACACGGTCACGTAGTTTGGGACTGACTCGCATCGGGTCGTGCATGAATCGCGACACCGATGCCGTCGAAACGCCGGCAGCCGCCGCTACATCGGAAATGCCAACGCTGCGAGAGCGCGAACGACGCGATACTCTGTGCTTGACTGCCACTCGAATCTCCAATTCTCACGCCCCGGCCGATTGTTCCGTAGCTCCAATCGGCGGAGGGTCAGGGAAGTTGCTCATCGAACCCCCCTCAATCTGCCCAATCAGCCTGTATCCGGCTGAGCATCCTCTGGCACGCCCCGAGAGCCCGAGTGCCCGGAGTAGTAGCGTACCCTCATTGTGCCCAGCAAATTATTGCAAGAATGCGCCATTGACAATGAGAAATGTAAGCGTTTACCGTGTAAGCGTTTACACAACTATAGCCCCGGGAAACGGGGCAGGTCCTGGAAACGCTGTAACCAAGGAGGAAGCAAATGAGGCTTCTCACAGGCGTACTATGCCTTTCGTTAGGGGCTTCGATCGCCGTCGGCACGGCCGGCGAATCGAAAGCCGACGAAAAGCCCGAAAACTATCTGACTCGTCAGTTCACCTTTGTTGTGCCTTATGGCCCGGGCGGATTGACTGATGCTAGAGGACGCGCTTTTCAACCCGTTCTAGAGGAAATTCTCGGAGTGCCGGTCGTCGTGCAGAACATTTCTGGCGCCGGAGCCCTTGTCGGAATCAACTACACCTTCTCACGTCCATCGGACGGGACACATATCGTCACCGCAAGCGGTTCGGACGGACCGCACGCTCATTCCGTCCTTTCAGATTCCAATCTCGCATGGGAGTGGGAGGATTGGACGCCGGTCGGCGAGTATGCTCGCTCTGTTCTGGGATTTGTCGCGTTGCGGGGTGGTGATTGGGATTCGCTCGAAGAAATGATCGAGCATGTACGGGAGAACCCCGGAGAGGTAACCCTTGCATCAATTGGCCCCGGGCGTGCCGACGACCTTTACATGCTCGAATTCATGCAAGCCTCCGATACACTTGGAAAGTGGAACTGGGTAACCTATTCAGGCTCAGGTGCAATTCAAACAGATCTTCTCTCCGGTGACATTGACGTCGGGTATCTGGGTGTCTCGCGAGCCGACATGTTGGATCATCCTAACTTCGTGGTTCTTGCGCAGGGTATAAAAGAATCCGAGGTTCCTGACGACTGGGAGTTCCCTTGGCCGACCGTCGAAGCCGTTGTCGGTCAAGAGCTCGGTCTGATCGGCGCCAGCTATGCCGCAATATTCGTTAAGGCCGACACGGATCCGGATCGTGTTGAGTTCCTGAAATGGGCTTTCGAGGAGGCTGCAACACATCCAGAATTCATTCGCATCCGAAACGAATTCGGCGAACCTGCGTTGTGGAACGATGGTGAGACGGCACGGGAGCGTCTTACTGAAATGCATGAGCTGCTAAAAGAATATAAGCCATTACTTCAAGAGCACGGACAGCAATAAGAATCTCGCAACATGGTCGCTGCCAACAGTGCAGCGACCACTTAAAGTTGTCTATAAGTTTGGGGGAAGTTATGTACCAGGGGATCGGGGACGCAGTCTTATTTCTGCTTGATGTATCCAATCTGTCTTGGATCGCCTTTGGAACAGTTCTCGGGCTTGTCGCCGGAACGCTTCCAGGAGTCAGTGGCGTCGCAATGATGGCGCTTATCCTACCTTTTACATTCGGCATGGCCCCCGAAATTTCTGTCCTAATGTTGATTGGTGTCTATGCTGCGTCGACCTACTCCAGTAGTACAGGCGGAATTCTCTATAATATTCCAGGCGGAGCGGCAGGCATTCCGACCACGGTCGAGGGCTACAAGATTGCCATGCGTGGGGAGGGCGGAAAAGTCCTGAGCACCGATATTTACGCATCATTTATTGGATCGGTAATCGGGTTCATCGGTGCATTGATACTAACACCAATCTTCATTCAGATCGCGAGCAACCTCGGGACCGCCGAAAGGGGCCTGTTTGCGCTGCTCGCCCTCGTGCTCGTTGGAACCGGCGCCCTGTCGCGTGCCGACCCTGCACGCGGGCTTCTCGCCGTGGGTATCGGGCTCGTCGTGGGAACAGTAGGCATGCAGTCGACAACAGGTTACGTGCGGTTCGTCGGCGACTTCCCGCAGCTATGGGACGGATTTCACTTAGTCTGGATAATCGTTGGTCTGTATGCGATACCTCAGATATTCAGGCTTGCTTCGATTGAAAAATACTTCAATAAAACACGAAACATGAATCTCGATTACAGCGTTTGGCATGAATTTAAGCAGTTTCTTATTTATTTCCGGGAGAAGAAATACCTATTCTTGCGTGTCGGTGTGCTCGGTACCGTTGTTGGCGCGTTGCCTGGATTAGGCACGGTCGCAGCGTCCTGGCTCGGCTATCAGGAAGCTTACCGTAGCTCCAACAAAAAAGAAGAATTTGGCAACGGCTCACTCGACGGCGTTGCCGGTTCAGAGACCGCAAACAACGCAGCGGTGCCTACGACGCTTGTCCCTCTTCTGGCGCTCGGCATTCCGGGAAGTGCTGCAGCTGCACTTATACTGGGAGCGTTTCTCCTGGCAGGTGTGCATCCTGGCCCCCAGATGATGGATGTAAATCCGACGCAGATCTGGATAATCTTGCTTGGTCTATTCGTAACTGGGGCATTCTTTGTTATATTTGGCTTGCCATTCCATAAAGTGGTAATCTATGTAACAAAGGTTCGGCCAACTTATCTTATTCCAGCAATCGTCGCGTTCTCGGCTATCGGAACTTATCTTGCTACCGGTTTTGTTGAAGGAATATATATTGCGCTTGTAATAGGGCTTGCTTCGATGTTAGTGGAGCGCCTTTATCTACCAATTGCGAATGTTTTATTAGGCGCGATCCTTGGGCCAACAATTGAGCACGAATTATTGACTGCGTATAATATCGGTGGCATTGGGAGATTCTTTTCACCAGGCGCTGGATCTTTGCTTTCAATAATTGTTCTGATTATCATCGCAGGCTTTTACAAAAATTTTGTCCCAAGTTTAGTAGAGCTCTTCAAGGGAACATCCATTGATGATCTGATGCGCTCCAACCGACCCACCCCACTTCATGACATTCTGCTTGGCGCCAGCGCACTGGTAGCGGGCGGTATCGTCGCGTGGATTGCGTCTGGATACCCAGCTGCGCCCGCTGCGGTTCCTTATGCGGTGGCGGTTTATCTGGTTCTGCCCATGGCTACCTTGATATTGCTCAAAGGAATAATCGGGGCGGCCCGCGTGGGATTATACCGCTCGCCTTCTGAAGAGGAGCTTGCTGCTTCGCAACACGTCCAATTTAACTCGGTAACGATTGTTGTGATCTCAGCGGTGTGCGTGGCGATGCTCTCCGTGGAAGTTGTTGGATTTATTCCCGCGATTGTTGGTCTGATATTTATTGTTGGTATAACGCTTCGGTCACGTATCATGAATCTGGTGATTTACGCTGCCTTCCTCTCTGGAGCGTTATACTTCTTCCTTTCGTTCTTCCGAATTCAGATGCCGGCGGGCCTGTTCTTGCCATGAGATTAAGGACTATAGAGAATTCCTCCGTATCGTGTCAAAAGGAGATCCGATCATGATCGACAGAAGCATATCAGGAAAGTACGCGGTTGTTGGTGTAGGCACCAGCGAATATGGCAATTTCCCGGATAAGGATGATTTTCATCTGGCGGCAGACGCCTTTGCGCAGGCAATCGACGATTCAGGTCTTGACAAGAACAAGGTGGATGGTCTCGGTATTTGCCGCGTTCCCCATTATGCACGAATGGCGGAGATCATAGGTATCCAGCCTCGCTGGACGATTCAGATGCCCCCGCATGGTCGTATGTCCGGGATCTCGATTCTCGAAGCACTTGCCGCTCTTGATGCTGGATACGCTGATTACGTAACGCTTCTCTATGCGAATATCGGGCGCTCAAGGCGTGTGCAATATGGCGGTGAGGAGTCGCCGAGCTTCTGGGATCCGTGGGGATTTACCTCTATGGGTGCTCTTCATGCTCTTCTGTTTCGAGAGCATATGGAAAAATATGGAACAACAACCAGGCAGTTAGCCGAAGTTTCCGTAGCCTTCCGGAAGCATGCGCTGCTGAACCCTTCTGCGGTCATGCATAAGGAAATGTCTATCGAAGATCATGAGTCGTCAAGAATGATTTGTGAGCCCCTTAGATTGCTAGATTATTGTCAGATAAACGATGGTGCCGTTTGTATCATCCTTACGTCTGCTGAACGTGCGAAAGATCTTCGCAAAAAGCCAGTCTATATAACTGGTGTTGGTGCTCAAGATTCTCTCATTAATGGTTCTTTACCTCAAGATGATTTTTGGTATGAGGCTTTAAATAAGGCTGGGAGTCAGTCATATGACATGGCTGGTGTTAAACCGGAAGATATAGATGCACTTATGGCATATGATAATTTTAGTCCGACCGTATTGTTTACTCTAGAGGGACTTGGTTTTTGCAAGCCGGGTGAGTCAGGTGCGTTCGTCGAAGGGGGGACACTTTCACTCGGCGGGGCACTGCCCACGAATACCGATGGTGGCCATCTTTCAAATTCATACATGCAGGGCTGGGCCCTCAATGTAGAGGCCGTACGGCAGATCCGCGGCGAGTGCGGAGCCCGTCAAGTCCCCGACTGTGAGATCGTCCAATACGCGGCGGCGACACCATGCACGCGCTCGATCATCTATCAGGCTATGTGAAGCGCTTTCGGAAGTCCAAATCAAGGGGTTATGATATGAAAACGTCCATTTCTCGTCCACTCCCGGCCAGAACCGCTGTCAGCGCTCCGTTTTGGGAGGCCGCCGATCGTCGAGAGTTTCGACTGCCCTATTGCGATAGTTGCGGGGAGACACACTTCCCACCCTCGCCCCGGTGTCCGCATTGTCTTGGAGATAGCTTTACGTGGCGCCAGGCAAGTGGAAAGGCGACGTTGATTTCCTGGATTGTTTTTCACCGCGCCTATTGGGACGGAGTGAAAGGTGATCTGCCGTATAACGTTTGTATCGTTCGTCTTACTGAAGGGCCACGAATGATCAGCAATCTCGTGGGTGAAGCGGAGAAGAACCCAAGTTACGGAATGGAGCTGGCGGTTAAATTCAGTGATAGTTTTCCGGATTTAGTGCTTCCGGTTTTTGATGCTCAGTGATCACGACATCTGCAACAACACTTGTCGGTTGCCGTAAATCCTTCTTGGTTTGTCATAGCGGTGTCGTTCTTGACCAAGTTGGAAGCTTGTTACTCGCGACAAAAAGGGGCGTCATGGTATGGAACCTATGACTGAGAATATCGATGCGAAGCCGGGAATGCTTGATGGCCTGGTAGTCGTCGAAGTCGCTGATGAAATCGGTGAATATGCCGGATTGATCCTTCGAGGTCTTGGCGCGCGCGTCATTAAAGTCGAGCCACCCGGTGGCAGTCCCACCCGCAAGATCGGGCCGTTTGTCGATGACGAGGATGACCCGGAAAAGTCTCTCTATTTTTGGGGATATAATCGGGGCAAGGAGTCTGTTGTTATTGATCTTCAGAATGCTGAAGAGCGGAAGAAACTGGATTCGCTGATTGCGCGTGCAGACATTTTCCTCGATGCGGAGGCGGGGACGCGGCACCGGGAGCCGGCGCTTCGCAGCGAAGCCCTGCGTTTGCAGTACCCTTCGCTGATAGTCGCGCGTATCACGCCATTTGGTGATGTCGGTCCATGGAAGGACTTCGAGGCCTGCGACCTGGTCCATCTTGCTCTCGGCGGGGTCATGATGAATTGTGGCTATGATCGTGGCCTTGACGGGGCGTACGATTTGCCACCGATAGCACCGCAGGTCTGGCATGCGTACCATATCACCGGTGAACAGATTGTCCTTGGTATCATTGCTGCCTTGATTCATCGGCATAAGACCGGCGAAGGGCAAGACGTATCCTGCGCTGTGCACGAGGCGGTTTCAAAGAATACCGAACTTGATCTGATGTCTTGGGTCATGCGCCGTGCGCCGCTCTACAGGCAGACCTGCCGCCATGCTTCAGAATTTCCCACCCGCGTTCCCAATATCAGTCATACGAAAGACGGTAGATGGTGTATTACTTGGGGAGTCTCTGCACGTGACAAAGCCGCGCTCGTTCCGTTTCTCGAGCGCTGGGACATGCAGGGCGACCTGAACCCGCCAGACGGCGACGCGGATCTCACGGCGCGCAATATTCCCGGGACAGCCAGTTCGAGTGAGACGGATGCACATGTTCTGGAGGTCGTTCAGCGATTCGTACGATCGGCAACATATGAGAATCTACCATGGGAGGAGGCGCAGAAAGCCGGTCTATTCTGGGCTCCGATCAGAAAACCTCATGAGAATGCACTTGACGCGCACTGGCGCGCGCGAAAGACGTTTGCCGAGGTTGAGCACCCTGAACTGGATCGATCGTTTGTCTACCCGGTCAGCAAGTGGATAAGTTCGCAGACACAGTGGCAGACCGGGCGTCGCGCGCCACTCATGAATGAGGACTCGGATGTGCTCGACAGCTGGATTGCGGCGACAGGAGAGAAGAAGACGCTCCCTGCGCAGGCGAAGAGCGAACCAGTGCGATCCGAACTCGGGCAACCGTTTCCCTTGCAGGGTGTTCGCATTTTCGATTTTTCGTGGTTCCTCGCATCAGCGGGTGGGACGCGTATCGCCGCTTCGCTGGGTGCCGACTGCATCAAGGTCGAATGGAAGGATAATCCTGATACTCGGCTGGCAGCAATGGCGCCGATCGGTGGTCGAGAGGCGCGCGAACGCGCAACGGCGCCCCTTGAAGGGGTACGCGATTCAGATATGGGTGGACAATTCAACAACAAGAATCCCGGGAAGCGGGGCATGTCGCTCAATATCCGGCATCCGAAGGGGCTCGATATCGCGAAGCGGTTGATCAGTATTTCGGATGTGGTTGCAGAAGGCTTCTCGCCCGGGGTCCTCGACCGCCTCGGACTCGGCTATGACGTACTTCGAGAACTGAAGCCCGACATAATCTATACTCAACAGTCCGGAATGGGCTCGCAGCGGAAGTATGGGCGTTTCCGCACAGTCGGTCCGGTGGCCGCTGCGTTTGCAGGTACATCTGACATGTCCGGAATTCCTGAGCCAGCAATGCCTGCCGGGTGGGGTTATTCGTATTTGGATTGGATCGGAGCCTATGGTTTCGCAATGGCGATAATGGGTGCTTTGTACCACAGGGATCGTACAGGCGAGGGGCAGTGGATCGATTCCTCTCAATGCGAAGCGGGCATTTTCCTTACCAGCACCTCCGTTCTCGACTGGTCGGCCAATCAACGGATCTGGCGACGCTACGGAAACCGATCACCCTATAAGCCAGCCGCCCCGCATGGCGCATTCCGATGCCGCGGGGATGATCGCTGGATCGCGCTTGCGTGTTTCGAGGAGCCTCAGTGGCAGGCTGTCGCGCAGATCGCAGGACGGGAAGACTGGCTTTCCGATCCGCGTTTCGCCAGTCTTCAGGCGCGCCTTGCAAACCAGGATGAGCTCGAGGCTGCCATGGGAAACTGGACGAAAGACGAAGATGCCTACGAGATAATGCTCAAGCTCCAGGCGGCCGGTGTACCAGCCGGCGTCTGCCAGACTGCCGAAGACCGCTGTGACCATGACCCGCAATTGGCGGAATTGAACTGGCTGACGGAGGTGACCGGGACGAAAATCGGTCGGTGGCCCGTTGCGGAATTGCCGATCAAGATGTCGGCGACCCCCCCCCATGCTGGTGGCATTACCGGACGTGGTGCGCCATGCTACGGTGAGGACAACGAGTATCTGCTTGGCCATCTTCTTGGTTTCGGAAAAAAAGAAATTGAGAATCTCGTTGAAGAAGGCGTGATTTGAAATAGCCCCCGCTCAGTTTTAGATAAAACAGCGGGGGCATATCAATCTTGAGTGCGGAATCTGGCAAATATATCACGCTTAATAAAATTATTATTTGAATTGTTTTGATAGGAGTCCTTTTTTTATTTTATGAGTTTATTGAATTAATTTGTTGTTATGTGTATTTATATTGATCGCTATTTGTTGTGCGATTAGGGCTCTGCAGGCGAATTTGAAGCATGGAGAGAATGATGCGTCCGACACGGCAAATTCCGCACAGCCGCCTGGGCCGTTCGGGCCTGTCAGTTTCGCGCCTTGGGCTCGGTACGATGATGTTCGGCGGGCGT
>JAIUMW010000085.1 GCA_022565365.1 Oceanicaulis sp. | reverse complement strand
GGCGTCCAACCTGCCTTATAATGTGGGCACCGCCCGGCTGATCAAATGGCTCGAAGCCTCGCCGCCCTGGTGGCGCAGGCTGGTGCTGATGTTCCAGAAAGAAGTCGCCGAGCGGGTCGTGGCGGCGCCGGGCGAAGACGCCTACGGGCGCCTGGCCATACTGGGCTCGTCGGTCGCACGCGCGCGCGACGCCTTCACGGTGCCGGCGCGCGCCTTCACCCCGCCGCCCAAGGTGGACAGCGCCGTGGTGGTGCTGGAGCCCCTGCCCGAAGCTGAACGGTTTGGCGATCTGGAAGCGCTGCGCATCGTGACCGAAAGCGCCTTTGGCCAGCGTCGCAAGACTTTGCGCCGCTCCCTCGCCCAGGCCGCGGCACGGGCCAATGCCTCCCCTGAATCTTTGCTGGAAGCGGCCGGGATCGACCCGGGCGTACGGGCCGAAACCATCGCACCTGAAGGGTTCATGCGGCTAGCTGCGGCCTGGCGCGCGGCGCGCTCTGCTGGCTAGCGCGAAACACAAACCAGCGAATCGCATCAGGCCTCGCTATACTGACGTCACCAACCGGGGGATTCATGGCGCGCGCTGATACCGTTTATGTCTGTCAGTCCTGCGGGGCGGTGCACGCCAAGTGGGCTGGACGGTGCGATGCGTGCGGCGCCTGGAACTCGCTGACTGAAGAAGCCTCCACCGGCGCGCCACTGGGGGGCGGCGCCAAGGCCGCGCCGGTGCGGTCCAGCCGCCGCCCCAAGCTGGAGCTGGTGGATCTGGGCAGCGAGACGCCCGATCCGCCGCGCCTTGTGACCGGTATTGACGAGCTGGACCGGGTGGCCGGCGGCGGACTGGTGCCCGGCTCGGCGATCCTGGTGGGCGGCGATCCGGGAATCGGCAAGTCGACCCTGCTGCTGCAGGCGGCGGCGAAGCTGGCCGCATCAGGCGCGTCCACCGTCTACATCTCGGGCGAAGAAGCATCGGGTCAGGTGCGCCGGCGCGCGCGCAGGCTGGGCCTGGCCGATTCGCCGGTGCGTCTGGCGGCGGAAACCTCGCTGGAGGTGATTCTCGACGGCCTGCGCAAGGAAAGCCCCGACGTTGCAGTGCTCGACTCGATCCAGACGCTCTGGTCTGACCAGCTGGCCGCCGCGCCTGGCACGGTGGCCCAGGTGCGCGCCTGCGCTCAGGAACTCGTGCGCTTCGCCAAGAAGCGCAACACGGTCGTCGTGCTGGTCGGCCATGTCACCAAGGACGGCCAGATCGCCGGCCCGCGCGGGGTCGAGCACATGGTGGACGCCGTGCTCTATTTCGAAGGCGAGCGCACGCACCAGTTCCGCATCCTGCGCGCCGTGAAGAATCGCTTTGGCCCGGCCGACGAGATCGGCGTGTTCGAGATGGCCGAATCCGGCCTGCAGGAAGTCTCCAACCCCTCCGCCCTGTTCCTCGACGGGCGCGGGGCCAATACGTCCGGCGCCGCCGTCTTCGCCGGCATGGAAGGCACGCGCCCTGTCCTCACCGAGATTCAGGCGCTGGTGGCCCCGGCGGCGTTCGGCACGCCGCGCCGCGCGGTTGTGGGCTGGGACTCAGGGCGCCTGGCCATGGTCCTGGCCGTGCTGGAGGCGCGATGCGGCCTTGGCTTTGGCGGCCGTGACGTTTATCTCAACGTCGCGGGCGGACTGAAAATCGCCGAGCCCGCGGCGGATCTGGCGGTGGCGGCAGCCTTGATCTCATCCTTCCTTGATACCCCCCTGCCCGGTGACGGCGTGGTGTTTGGCGAGATCGCCCTGTCCGGCGATGTGCGCCCGGTTGGCCGCACCGAGGCGCGCCTGAAGGAAGCCGCCAAGCTGGGCTTCAACCGGGCTCTCGCCCCGCAAGGCGTTGATGGCGCAGGCCTCAGGATCGATAGTGTGGATACCGTGCAGGCGCTGGTGCGCCGGCTCGGCCAGGACCCGGCTTAAGGTCGAGGGCCAGGAGGATCACATGGAAGCAAGCCTGACCGGATTTGACCTCTTCGCCCTGATCATTCTGTTTGCATCCGGCGTTATGGCGCTCCTGCGCGGTTTTGTGCGCGAGGCGCTCACCGTCACCGCCTTCGTCGCCGCCGCCCTTGCCGCCCTTTGGACCCGACCGGTGTTCGCCAGCCTGCTCCAGGGCGTGATCGCATCAGATATTCTGGCCAATCTCATCGTCGTGGCTGTGGTGTTCCTGCTGGTCTATCTGGCGGTCAGCTTTGTCACGAGCTCCCTGCAAAAGGGGGTCAAGAGCGGCGAGGATGTCACGGTGATCGACCGCACCGCCGGTTTCGTTTTCGGGCTGGCGCGCGGCCTGGTGCTGCTGGGCCTTCTGGTGCTGGTGTTCAAGAACACCCTGCCTGGCGCGGAGCCGGCGTGGCTGGTGCGTTCCCAGGCTTACCCTCTGGCCAATTCCACGGCGCAGCTGCTGCAATCGCTGGCGCCGGAAGGCAGCTGGGCGCGCGACGGCGCTGCAGACGGACGGCAGGACGATGTTGACGAGGACGAGTTGGGGCGGCTTATCGAGCGCACACTCGACGGGAGCCGATAGCATGAGCTTTCCCTGTCTGACCTACGACGCCGCTACGGACCGCCCGCGCGAGGAGTGCGGCGTGTTTGGCGTGCGCGGCGCGGCGGAGGCTGCTGTCCTGACCGCCTTCGGGCTGCACGCGCTTCAGCATCGCGGGCAGGAAGCCTGCGGCATTACCAGCTACAACGCCGGGCGCTTCCATTCCGAGCGCCATCTGGGCCTCGTCGGCGACCATTTCACCGATCCTGCGCGCCTCAAGGCGCTGGCCGGCGATATGGCGATCGGCCATGTGCGCTATTCCACCTCCGGCGGGGCGGTGATGCGCAATGTCCAGCCGCTTTACGCCGATGTGCGCGGCGGCGGCGTGGCGCTGGCCCATAACGGCAATCTGACAAACGCCCGCGCCATCCGCGACGAGCTGGTGGCCGGCGGCGCGATTTTCCAGTCCACATCGGACACCGAGGTGATCCTTCAGCTGTCGGCCCGGTCCAAGAAGACCAAGGCGGTGGACCGGCTGATCCAGGCCCTGACCCAGATAGAGGGCGCGTTCGCGCTGGTGGGGCTGACCAATGACACCCTGATCGGCGCGCGCGACCCGCTGGGCATCCGCCCTCTGGTCATGGGCGATCTGGATGGCGCGGTGATCTTCGCCAGCGAAACCTGCGCGCTCGACATGATCGGTGCGCGGCTCTTGCGCGAGGTGGAGCCTGGCGAAGTCGTCGTCGTGTCCGACAAGGGCATCGAATCGCGCCGCTACGCGCCGCGCACACCGGCGCGCCCGTGCGCGTTTGAGTACATCTATTTTGCGCGCCCCGACTCGATCATTGACGGCGTGTCCGTCTACGAGGCGCGCAAGCGCATGGGCCAGCGCCTCGCCGAAGAAACCCCCGCCGACATCGATGTCGTGGTGCCGGTGCCCGATTCCGGCATGGCGGCCGCGCTTGGGTTCGCCGAGACCATCGGTCGCCCGTTTGATCTCGGGATCATCCGCTCTCACTTTGTGGGACGCACCTTCATCCAGCCGACCCAGGCCAAGCGCGACCTGGGTGTCCGGCGCAAGCACGCCGCCAACCCGGCCGTGCTGAAGGGCAAGCGGGTTCTGCTGATCGACGACTCCATCGTGCGCGGCACCACCTCGAAGAAAATCGTGCGCATGGTGCGCGAAGCCGGCGCCACGGAAGTCCATTTCCGCTCGGCCTGCCCACCGATCACGCATCCCGATTTCTACGGCATCGACATGCCCATGCGTGAAGAGCTGATGGCGGCCAGCCACAATCCCGAACACATGCGCGCCTTGCTGGAATGCGACTCGCTGGGCTTTTTGTCGGTGGATGGCCTGTACTGGGCCGTGCGCGGCGAGGCGCGCAATGCCGAGCGGCCCCAGCTGGCCGATCACTATTTCACCGGGGAATACCCGACCCGGCTTGTGGACCGCGATCACGCGCGCTCCAACAAGGATGAACAACTCTCGCTTCTGGTGGATGCATGACCCAAACACGCCCGTTCGAGGGCCGCGTGGCGCTGGTGACCGGCGCTTCGCGCGGCATAGGCTTTTCTGTGGCTCTGGCGCTGGCGGGCGCAGGCGCGCATGTGATCGCGACCGCACGCACCCAGAGCGGCCTTGAAGATCTGGACGACGCCATCCGCAAGCAGGGCGGGTCCGCCACGCTGGTTCCCATGGACATGGCCTCGCCCGACGGCATCGAGAAACTCGCCGAAGCGATTGAGCAGCGCTGGGGCAAGCTGGACATTCTGGTGGTCAATGCCGGCGTGCTGGGCATGCTCACCCCGGCGGCGCAAATCCCGGCCAAGGTCTGGAACGAAGTGCTGGCGGTCAATCTGCTGGCCCCGGCGCGCCTGATCCGGGCGTTCGAAGCGCTGTTGAAAGCCTCTGACGCGGGCCGCGCCGTGTTTACGACTTCCGGGATTGGCAGTCAGCGTTCGCGTGCCTACTGGGCCGCTTACGGCGCGTCGAAAGCCGGTCTCGATGCGCTGGTGAAGAGCTGGGCCATGGAGCTCTCGGGCTCCAGCGTGCGCGCCAACCTCATCGATCCGGGCCGGGTGCGCACGCGCATGCGCGCCAAGGCAGTTCCTGGCGAAGATCCCCAGAGCCTGCCCCATCCCGACGATATCGCGCCGGCCTTCCTGGCCTTGTGTTCGTTGGACGAGACGCGGACCGGCGAGATCATCAACGCCAGCGCAGCCAGCTAGCGCGGCCCGTCCCCGCGCGGACGGTCCCCGCGCCGCCCGCGCCAGGACCGCTCATGCGGTGTAAAGGTCGCCTCAATCACCTGTGTCCGCGTCTCCGGGTCCATATAGGCCAGCGCCTCCAGAATGACGGCTTCGGAACGCGCCTCCAGACGGGCGCGCGCGGCGCGGGCCTCGGCAGTTGCGGCGCGGGCGGCATCGGGATCAAAAGGCTCTGCACGCAAGGCATCTTGCGCCTGTTGCCGCGCCCGCCACGCCTCGCGGCCCAGCTCGCGCAATTCGGGTCTGGCGGCTTCAAACCGCGCGCGCACGTCGGCACGCCTGTCATCAGGCAAGGCGCGCATGAAGGTGCGCATGCTGCACGCGCCGCGCGGCCCGGCGGTCCGGTCGGACTGCACAGCCGCCGGCTCCGGCGACGCGAGCCAGGTGCGGGCGCTGGCGCCGATCAGGACGCCATTGATCAGGACCGAGATGATCAGAAGAATGATCCAGATATTGAATTTGCTCATCGCGCCGCATCCTCCAGCCAGTCAGTCTCGTCTTCCGCCAGGACGGCGAAGGCGCGTTCAAACAGCACCTCCTCCTCCGTAAGCGGCGCTCCGGTCGTGAGCCAGCCAGCGCTGACGCCGACCAGCAGGGCCGCCGCAGCGGCCATCGCCGACCAGCGGGGCGCGGCAGGACGGGCGGGGGGCGCACTGGCGATCACCGCCTCGAAAAGCGCCGCATCGGGCCCGGCCTCGCGCGCCGATTCCAGAAGGTCGTTCAAAGCGCTGACTTGCGCCAATGCCTGCCGCGCTGCGTCCGGATGGGCGGTCATGAAGGCCCGGGCCGCGCCGCGCTCTGCGGCGGGCCAGGACGCCGGGTCCGGACCATACAGGCCGGCCAGGTCTTCAAAGCGGTCTAGCGTCATCATGCGTCGCCTCCTCGCCCATCGCTGAGCGTGCCGATCATAGCTTCGGCTTCATCAATAAGCGCGGTTTTCAATGCGCGCCGCGCGCGCGCCAGCAGGGATTCCAGCGCCTCTTCGGACACCTCAAGAATTTGCGCAGCATCAGCCTGGCTCATATCCTGAAAGTGCCGCAATTCCAGTGCCATGCGCTGACGTTCAGGCAGCGCCGCCACCGCTGCGCGCACCTGCCTTGCGGCCTGCTCAGCACCCAGAGCCTGTTCGGCGTCTGGCGCCGGATCGGTGACCTCCGGGGCGTCTTCGCCCGCCAGCGGCGCTTCGCGGCGTTTGCGCAGGCGGTCGTGGCAGGTGTTGATGGTGATGCGTCCGATCCAGGTTTCGATCTTCGCCCGCTCGGGATCATAGCTGGAGATCTTGCGCCAGACCTTGACGAAAACCTCCTGGGCGGCGTCTTCGGCTTCGCCCTTATCTCTCAGTAATCGCAGCGATAATCCGTGCACCATGGGCAAGCAGCGCCGGGTCAGCGCGGCGATCGCCTCACGGTCGCCGCGCGCCACGCCATCGGCCAGAGCCCGGTCAGCAGCCATCTGCGTCCCGCCTGCCCCGGCTTGGGAGCCGGAGCGTCCTGTGATCAGGCGCAAGGCGGGACGCGTCATGACGGCTCCCTGGCGGGCCTTAGCCGCCGCGGCGATAGCCACGGCCACGGCGTTCACCGTCACCGCGGCGCTCGCGCATACGTTCGCGCATGGCTTCAGCAGCGGCGCGGCGTTCTTCAGCCGTTACAACACCATCGCCGTTCGCATCGACCCGGTCAAACATGGACAGGCCGTTCTCGATGAAGGCGTCGCGGGTGATTTCGCGCGGGCCGGAGGCGTCGCCGCCGCGGCGTTCGCGCCAGGCCTGAGCCCGGGGGCTGTTGCGCATGCGCTCCATACGCGCCTGCTGCGCCGGAGACGCGTCGTCCGCGTTCAGAACACCGTCACCATTGCGGTCGCGGAAATCGAACTCGGCGCCGAGAAACTCAACGAAATCTGCGCGTTGCAGGTCCTCATCGGGGCCGCCGGCCGCCAGGCCCAGCATACCGGCGCCGCGGGCGCCGCGGCGGCCCTGGCCCCAGTGTCCGGAGGTGCGTTCGGTCGCGGAGTGCTCATCGGCGGAGAAGACTGCGGCTTCGACGGCGCCAGCAGAGCCAGCGGCGAGAGCGAAAGCGGCAATCGTGGTCAGGAGCTTGATTTTCATCAGGTTTACCTTTCATGGCGAGGGTCCCAGCCCCCTCATGACAGGTGATACGTATCCCGCCCGCCCTATCCGTCGCCGCCAGCCGCTATCCACGCGCCTATGCTACAGCCTATCCCCCGATGAGGGTACGAAAACGCTCCCGCACGGTACATGAATGGGCCTCCATGAGACGAACCAGCGCCTCCAGCGTGTCACAGCCCGCAGACCGCGCGAGGCGCCGTGCAAACGGCGCGCTGGCGCCGGCCGGATCGAACCCGCCGCCATGGGCGGCCCGGATGAGCTGGGTCACCGCCGCATAGTCGCCATGAGCCTTGATCAGCGCCTCGGCCTCGGCGCGCGGCAGGGCGCCGGAGGCGGCGCGCGCAGCGAGGGCGGGCGTGGTGCCGGGGTCGGCGCGACGCCCGGCGATGAGCTGGGCGGTCTGGGCGATGAACTCGATCTCGATGAGACCGCCTTCGCGCATTTTGAGGTCCCAGGCCGAGCGGGGCGGCTTTTCGCGCAGCAGCCGCGCGCGCATGTCGGCGGCGTCGGCGCGGATCGTCTCTGCGGGCACAGGCCGGGCGATGGCCGCCGCCACGGCCTCGTCGAGCTCCGCGCCCAGAGCGCCCTCGGCCACGATGCGCGCGCGGGTGAGCGCCATGCGCTCGAACGTCCAGGATTCCTCGCTGGCGTAATAGGCGGCGAACCGCGACAGGCGCACGGCCAGCGGGCCCTGACTGCCCGAGGGGCGCAGGGCCATGTCCACGGGATAGAGATCGCCCTCTTCAGTCGGCGCCGACAGGGCCGAAACCAGACGCTGGGTGAAGCGGATGAACCAGGTCTCCACCCCCAGCGGCTTGGGGCCGTCTGATGCTTCGCCATCCGCGTCATAGACCAGCATGAGATCGAGATCGGAATCGGCTGAAAGCTCCCGCCCGCCGAGCTTGCCCAGGCCCAGCACCGCCCAGCGGCCGGGCGCCGGACCGTGGCGGCGCGTCATTTCCTGCTCCACCGCCTTGGCCATGGCGGCGATGGCGGCGTCAGCCAGCGCAGCGAAGGCCATGCCGGCCTCGGTGGCGCCGGCGCGTTCCAGCAGGAGCTGAGCGCCGATGCGCAGGCGTTCCTCGCGCGCAATGCGGCGGGCGGTATTGAGCGCGTCTTCAAACGGCAGGTCGACGAGCGCCGCAAAGCGCGCTGCGACCAGGCCGGGCGCATCCTCGCGCAGGGGCCGGACGAAGGCCGGCTCCAGCATGACATCCAGCAGAGCCGGGCGCCGGGCGAGCAACTCGGCCAGACGCGGAGCGAGGCCGAGAATCGCCATCAGCTCGCGCGCCAGGTCGGGCTGATTGACCAGCAGGGACAGGACCTGAACCCCGCTGGGCAAGCCTTCAAAGAAGGCCGCGAAGCGCGCCAGAGCGGCGTCAGGATCGCCGGTCTCGCCGATGGCGGTCACCAGCCTGGGCGCAAAGCGCGAGAACAGGCGGCGCGCCCGCTCTGTGCGCGCCGCCCGCGCCCGGCCCGCCGCCCAACCTGACAGGCGCGCCCAGACCTGGGCCGGGTCTTCAAACCCCAGCTTGGTCAGCGTGGCGAGGGTGTCAGGCGTCGGCTCCACGCCGGTGAGCACCAGGCTGCCCGCGTCCGTGGCGAGGCTTTCCCCGTCCTCAAACTGAACCGAGAACAGGGCGTGGACGGCCTGCAGAGTCTCCCGTATCCGCGCGTCGAAGGCGGCCAGATCCCCCTCACCCGACAGCGCCGCCACGGCGCGCCGGGCGTCATCGGCTTCGGGCAGGGTCTGGCTCTGGGCGTCCTCGATCATCTGCACGCGGTGTTCAGCGTCGCGCAGCACCGTATAGGCGCGCGTCAGCGCCCCGGCCTCGCCCGCCTCGATCAACCCCTCCCCGGCCAGCGCCTTGAGAGCGTCCAGCGTCCCCGCCGGACGCAGGGCCGGCTTGCGGCCGCCGAACACCAGCTGGAGCACCTGGGCGTAGAACTCGATCTCGCGAATGCCGCCGCGCCCGAGCTTCAAATCATGGCCCGCCGCACGCACTTTCGAGCGCTCGCCCACCGCCTGGATCTGCTTGGCCAGCGCCCGGATATCCTCAACCGCGGCGAAATCCAGCGCCCGGCGCCAGATGAAGGGTTTGAGGTCGTTCAGAAACGCATCGGCGCAGGCTCGGTCACCCGCGCACCAGCGCGCCTTGGCGTAGGCGGCCCGCTCCCAGTTCTGGCCCACCGCCTCGAAATAGCGCCGCGCCATGTCCGCGCTCACCGCCGGCGGGGTCGATCCCGGATCGGGGCGCAGGCGCAGATCCACGCGGAAGACATAGCCGTCGGCCGTCACCTCCTGCATCAGCAGGGCGAGCTTCTGGGCGAGGCGATTAAAGCTCTTGGACCGGTCCTTGCCCTGCGGCCCTTGCGCGATCTCCGGCTCCCAGGCGATCACCAGGTCCACATCGGAGGAGAAATTGAGGCTGCGCTGGCCATGCTTGCCCAGCGTCAGCACGAAATAACCGGGCACCGGATTGGCGGGGTCTTCCACCTCAAACCCGGTGAGGCGCGCAGCCGCCGCCAAAGACGCCTGAACACTGACATCGGCGAAATCCGACAGGGCGCGCGTGACGGTCTCCAAAGGCCAGGCGCCCGCCAGATCGGCCAGCGCCACGGTCAGATGCATGTCCGCCTTGGCCTGACGCAGCGCGCGCAGCACATCGGCCTCATTCTCCAGCGCGGCGGCGGCCCGCGCCGCCTCCAGCGCCCGTTCCAGCACGGTCTCAGGCGATTGCTCGCCCAGCGCCTGCAGCGTGGCGGGCCGGCGCGCGGCGGACCGGGCGAGATAGGGCGCAGCGGCGAACACGGCGTCCAGAAACGCGCCGCCTTCAGGCACCGCAGCCTCCCAGGCCGCAAACGCCTCGGGCGCAATCCGCTCACGCCAGCGCGCCGCGCGCGCAGGATCAATCATCGGCAAGGTGCGGGCGAGGCGTTGAGGCAGGGGCGCGGTCATGGGCTGGAGCGTGGCGCGCTGCGGGGATGAGAGCAAGGCGGGGGAGCGGTGGGTAGATGCTGTCGAACAATCCAGCGATGACCCGTGTTGCGGAGCCTGCGGCAATCTCGGAAAATGGCGCAGCTGTCCGCAAGTCTGACTGGCTTGGGCACTCACACGTGAGCTGGCTTAGCCATGGTCCGGAAAAAACTGTTTTACACGCCCAACTCCCCCTATGCGCGGGTTGCTCGCGTAGCGGCGAGACAAAGCGGACTTGCTGGTCATATCGAGGAAGTCGAGGCGAAAACCCGCGACAAGACGAGCTGGTATTTTCAGGTGACACCGCTCGCCAGGGTGCCCGTTCTTGTCGATGGCGATATCCTTTTGGCGGACACAAGGGATATCTGCGCCCATTTCGATGAGCTGACCGGAAGCACTCGCTGGTTCCCCAAAGAAACTCACCAAGCGCGCTATTCAAGGCATATCGCCTGCGGGTTCCTGGACGGCGTTGCCGTCTGGCTGCGGGAGAAGGCGCGACCAGACGGACAGAAGTCAGCACCCGTCATGCACTACGAAGAGCATAGAGCGCGCACAGCACTGCAATGGTTGGAGACGCGTTGGAACCCGGTTGAAACCATGGACTTCACCGCTCTGGTGCTCGCTTGCGCGATTGAAATAGCTATTGATCGCGGCATGGGTGGTGATTGGGAAAATCTTGCGCCCAAGACCATGGACTGGGCCGCGCGAAAAGCTGCTGACCCGGACATGAGAGCGACGAAACCTCTGCCGCTTTGAGGGCCTCAAACTGCGGAGAAACAAGAGCTTCGTATGTCCATGGCCCCTCAATCCCGCCGCAACGGCATGGTCAAACAGTGCGGCCCGCCGAAATTGGCCCACAGCTCGCGGGCGGGGAAGGTGGTGACTTCGATCCCGGCGCTTTCCAGTGCCGCCTCAGTGAGGGGCGAGCCGTCATAGGCGATGACCTGGCCGGGCGCCGTGGCGACCACGGTGGAGGCCTGGCGGCGCATTTCGCCCAGCGTATCTCGCATGAAGGCGGTGAAGGCCTCCTGTCCTGCTTCCGGCGCGCGTCCGCCCACATGGGTGACGCGGTAGCCGCGATCGCGGACATAATCGAGGAGCTTCATGTCTTCGAGTTCTTCCTTGGCGCCGGTTCCGGCGCGGTAGAGCGTCACCTTCCCGAACTCTTTGAGGAATTCGAGCGCGGACGAGGCGTCGCTGTCGCTGATACTGGTCTCGGTGCGGGCGCCGCGAATGTATTCGCTCAAAGGGTCCTCGCCCGCATGGGCGTGCTCCAGGAACCAGGGCACGC